>NZ_JBCNZM010000022.1:0-47583 GCF_040227615.1 Bacteroides sp. RTP31139st1_H2_RTP31139_211217
ACCATATCCTTATCCGGAACAATCAGAATGTATTGTCCCAAAGCCCCGTCAGCACGTACAGCACCCGGATATTCGCAAAGCCACATCTGATAGCCATAATCTCCTATCTGTCTGGTCATCATCTGCTCCACCCAGGAAGCCGGAAGCAACTGCTTGCCTTCCCAAACACCCCGGTTCAGCAGCAACAATCCGAATTTTGCCAACGACTCGCTCTGGATATGCAGTCCCCAGCCACCGGTATTGATGCCTTCGGGGCTTATCTCCCACGCAACGTCCGTGATATGCATCGGGATGAAAAGCTTCTGCTTCAGATAATCCAGCAAGGTCATGCCCGTCACCTTCTGCACAATGGCAGAAAGCATATAGGTACTAATCGAATCATATTCAAACTTCTTGCCCGGAGTTTTCACCGGTTTGGCAAGGAAGGTACGTATCCAGTCGGAAGTGAGGTTGCGCATATTCCAGTCGGGAGTGATACCCGACGTCATGGTAAGCAGGTCACGGACAGTCATGTCTGCCAGATTAGCGGAAACCGAATCCGGAAGAAGTTCCGGGAAGAAAGCGGCGACGCGGTCTGTCAAACGCAAGCGGTTGTCTGCAATGGCAAGTCCTACGGCAGCCCCGACAAAGGTTTTGGAGCAGGAATACATGGTATGGCGATATTCCGGCGCGAACGGAGCCGGATAGATTTCTCCGATGACCTTGCCGTGACGCAGCACCACCACGCTGTGGATATCTGTTTTCGGCAATGCCATCAGTGAATCAAACAAGGCAGTGACAGCCTTGGAAGGGACTCCTTCTGCCTCGGGTGTGGAACGTGGCAACTCATTGATTTGTGCATGAGCTGCCAACGCTCCCAGCAAGCCGAGAAACAAGAAGAAAAAACGTACTCTATTTTTCATAATTATCTAAGATATTTGTTCTACATGCGCTGCAAATGTACAGCATTCGGGCGCGAAAGACAAATAACTTGATAATTTTGTCGGAAGGGAACGTTCTTATAAGAAATGTATGGTCGCCGCCTCTCCCTTGTTCAAGTCCAACGAGAATGCCGGTTTCTTGTAAGTATGCGTATGTCCTCCTACCTTCACCTCGGCACGGACAGTACTTGCGGGCATCTTTACTGTAAATTTCCCCGGAACAAGAGCGGTAACAACAGCCCTCGTTGCCCGTCCATCCTTCCAATCCAGGTCTATGGAAGCACCGCCACGTACGCGCATTCCACGGAAGTTGCCGGCAGTCCAGCTATCCGGCAGGGCAGGAAGCAGATGGATAAAGCCTTCATGACTTTGCAACAGCATTTCGCCAACTCCCGCCGCGCCACCATAGTTGCCATCAATCTGAAAAGGCGGATGCGAACAGAACAAGTTGGGGAAAGTGCCGCTACCATGACCTCCCGTCGCAGCATCGACAGCAGGATGCAGCAAACTCTTGAAGAGTTTCCAAGCACGGTTTCCGTCACCCAAACGAGCCCAGAAGTTTATCTTCCAAGCACGGCTCCAACCAGTACCCTCATCTCCACGACGGTTCAAGGTCATCCGGCAGGCTTCGGCAAGCTCGGGGGTGGACTCCGGCGAAATCAGGTTTCCCGGATGCAGGCCGTAGAGATGGGAAACGTGGCGGTGGTGCACATCCACTTCCTTATAATCTTCCAGCCATTCCTGCAAGTATCCTTCCTTACTGATTTGCATGGGTGGGAATCTCTTCAGGTCCACCTCAAGCTTCGCCACATAATCCGCATCACAATCCAGCAGGCGAGCGGCGGCGATGACATTAGTATAAAGCTCAGTGAGCAGTTGCACATCCATAGTGGGACCCATACAAATGCTGACGGGAGTCACGCTGTCACCCGGCACATAGAAACTGTTTTCCGGAGAAGAAGTGGGGGCAGTTACCAGCCAGCCATGCGAAGGCTCCTGCACGGTGGTGGAACTAAAGAACCGGGCGGCACCTTTCAAGACTGGATAGATACGGCGCAGATAATCCTTGTCCTGCGTATACAGATAGTGTTCCCACAAATGGGCACACAACCAAGCGCCACCGGTATTGGTAGCTCCCCAGGAGGGGTGTTCGCCGGGAGCGGTATAATTCCATACGTTGGTCATCATGTGGAGCACCCAGCCATCTGCCTCATCGCCATAGAAGGTACGCGCACTTGCCTCTCCCGAAGGGATAAGGCGCTCCATCAGCGTCGTCAGCGGCTGATAGAGTTCGGAGAGGCCGGCTTGCTCCAAGGGCCAGTGGTTCATCTGGATATTGATGTTCGTATGATAGTCCCCGTTCCAGGGAGTCGATACTCCATTTGCCCAGAGTCCTTGCAGATTGGGCGGCAAGCTGCCGGGACGGGTACTGCTGATGAGCAGATAGCGTCCGTAGTTATAGTACAGAGCAGCCAATGCCGGCGACTCCTGCTGTGTGAAGCGGAGGATGCGCTCGTTCGTCGGGAGCGTATCATCCGGCGTGGCAGGAAGCGTCAAGGAAACACGGTCGTAGAGGAAACGGTGGGCAGTGACATGGCTGGAGAATGAAGAATGGAGAATGGAACATGGAGAATTAGCGGGGGCGGTGAAAGGACGGAGCAAGCTGTCGCAGACTTCCGCATAGCGTTCGCCCGGGAAGTCGGTACCGGCAGCGGCATAGGAGGTAGCGGCAGAAAGTATCAGCCAGGCTTCCTGCCCGTTCTTCAAGCGGATACCGTTTTCCGGGCTGACAGACGATTCACCACCGTTCTGCACGAGTTGCATGGCCACACGGTATTTCATACCGTCCAAACCGGGCTTACCGCTTTCCAACATGCCGTCCATCAAAAGGGTGTTCCCTTGGACAGTCACCGAGCTATGTTCCGCACGGCTCAAACGGGCAGAGAAATTCAGAGCTCCTTCACGTCCGGCAACCAGATGAATCAGCATGACATCACGGTCACGGGAAACAAAATACTCACGGCGATAATCGACATCTTCCAGCCTGAAAGCCGTATATGCCACCGCATCGCGCAAGTTGAGCCAACGGCGATAGTTGTTTAATGGAGAGTTGAGAATGGATAATGAAGAATTGTAGGTAAAATCTATATCCAAATCGCCCAATACCTGATAGGTTCCATATCTCCCGTCAGTCTCCTGCTTCTTCGGAACAAAACTGCTGTACATCAGCTCCTGTGCCTCTCGGTTCTTTCCCTCAAACAACAGTTGCCGGATGGCAGGCAGACTCTTCGAAGCATCCGGATTGCTATAATCCGCCTCCATTCCGCTCCATAATGATATTTCATTCAGCACAATGTGCTCACGGAGAATGCCTCCGTCGGGCATCATGCCCAAGCGTCCGTTGCCCAAAGGAAGAGTCTCCTCCCAGATAGCGGCAGGTGACGTATAATACAACTGATGATTACAACTGTCGGCAGGCGCATCGGCTGCACGAAGCAGCAACGAGGCTGCAAGCAGAAATAGAGTGGCAAGTGTCTTCATATTGTTTTTTGATTCTGATTTCAGGCTGCAAACTTACTGCATACACTTTGCAGCATTGCTGCATACCTTTTGCAGTGACGCTGCAAAGCAATTGCAGTAGCGCTGCAAAAGGTATGCAGTACCACTGCAAAACAGTTGTACTGATTTTGCAGTGGTTACGCACTGATTATAAGATTATTGCATTTCGAACGAAACTACACCACGGACGTCGGCAGACGAAGCGCAAACGTATGCCTTGAACTTACCCGGTTCGTACTTCCAAGCTGCGGAAGCCTCATCGTAGAACTTCAAATCATCCGGAGTAAGGGTGAAAGTCACGCTCTTCTCCTCGCCCGGCGCCAAACCGACTTTTGCAAAATGTTTCAGTTCCTTTACAGGACGAAGCACACTGCATTTATCATCGCCTACATAAAGCTGTACAATCTCTTTTCCGGCAATGCTACCCGTATTCTTCACGGCAACTGTCACCGTCAGCGTACCGTCGGCAGCCATGGCCTTGGCAGAAGCCACCGGTTTGCCATATGTAAAGGTAGTATAGCTCAAGCCATGACCGAAGGGGAAGAGTGCCGGAACCTTCTTGGTGTCGTGCCAACGATAGCCCACCAGAATATCTTCCTTATACTCCTGCTTAATGCTGTCGCCCGGATAACTGAGTTCATCAAAAGCATGTGCACCGCAATCCGTCAACTTGGCAGGGAAAGAAAAGGGCAACTTTCCGCTTGGATTCACCGCACCACTCAGGATGTCAGCCAGAGACTTGCCACCCATGGAGCCTAAATACCAGCCTTGCACAATGGCAGGAACCCGGGATACCCACGGCATTTCCACCGCATTACCACTGAGAAGCACCAGAACCAGGTTCTTGTTTACCCCCAGCAAAGCTTCAATCAGTTCATCCTGCCCGAAAGGCAAGCCGTATTCCAGACGGTCGCCGCCTTCACAATCCTGGAAGTGGTTCTTGTTCAATCCGCCTACCAGTACCACCAAGTCTGCCTTTTTCGCCATTTCCACGGCTTCTGCACGGAGTGAGTCTACCACATTCTGCGGAATTTCATCTGCACGGCCGTACATCGGACGACCGGCGGCATAGCCTTTCGCATAGGCTACCTTATCACCATAAACGGCACGCAAGCCATCCAGCGGAGATACCATATCCTTCACTTTCAGTTCGGAAGAGCCTCCTCCCTGATTCAGCAAGCGTACGGCATTATCGCCCACCACCAGGATATTCTGATACTTGGCTGCATCAATCGGCAGCAACGGGGCACCTTTCTTTATCACCGGAGCATTCTTCAACAGCACAATGCCCTCATTGCCTATCTCGCGGGCAGCGGCATAATGCTCTTCCGTAGCTACCGAACCATAGGGTTTCTGACGGTTCATCGCCGTACGGAATATCAAGCGAAGAATGCGGGAAGCCTTGTCATCTATTGTAGACATCGGCACTTTGCCATCTTTCAACATCTGGAGGTAAGGGTTGGCAAGGTAATAATCGTTATAGGTAAATACACTCTCGGACGTCAGACCGTTGGTGTAAGAACCCATTTCAATATCCAGACCGTTGACGGCAGCTTCATAGGTGTCGTGGGCACCGCCCCAGTCGGTAATGACACAGCCGTCGAACTTCCAGTCATCTTTCAGAATCTTGTTCAGTGTGAAATCGTTATGGCAGGCGTGCTGGCCGCGAATCTTATTGTAAGCGCCCATAATGCTCCAGGCACCTCCTTCTTCTACCGCAGCCTTGAATGCAGGCAGATAGATTTCATGCAAAGCACGGTCGCTAAGATTCACATCAATATGTCCGCGCCACAGTTCCTGGTTGTTCAGCGCATAGTGCTTGACACAAGCTGCCACTCCGTTCTTCTGCAACTCCTGGATGTAAGGTACGCACATCACACTGGCCAGATAAGGGTCCTCGCCCATATATTCAAAATTACGCCCGTTCATCGGAGTGCGGTAGATGTTGACGCCGGGGCCCAGCAACACATCCTTTTCACGATAGCGCGCTTCCTCACCGATGGCCTTGCCATACTTGGCAGACATGTCCGGATTCCAGGTAGCGGCCAGACAAGTCAAGGCCGGGAAAGCGGTAATGCTGTCATTGGTCCAGTTGGCATATCCCCAGTCATTCCAGTTGATTTCGGCACGGACACCGTGAGGGCCGTCGCTCATCCAAAGCTCGGGAATGCCGAGCCGCGGAACACCCGCACTGCTGAATTTACTCTGCGCATGGCAAAGGGCTACCTTCTCTTCCAGCGTCATCCGGCTGAGGGCATCCTTTACACGTGCTTCAATAGGTTGCGCATCGTCCATATAGACCGGTGTCTGTGCAGACACGGTACTGATGGAGCATGCAAGAAATAAGGTTGCTAAAAATTTATTCTTCATGTCTTAATTGGTTAATATGCTAATGTGCCAATTAGCACATCAAATTATCATTTAACTTTAATCGCCGTCGTCGCCTTCTCCAGTCCATCAGCCGTAGCCGTCACCTTGACACCACCCGGTTCACCGTTGTTCTGCAGTACCACCAGGCACTTTCCGTAGAAAGTCTTGCGGTGGTTGTCCTTGAACTTCTCCATAGAGATGGGGCTTCCGTTATCCACTCCAGCAATGAAGCCGGCACCTTCTACGGCAAAGGTCACATCGTTTTCGGCATTCGGACACAAATTTCCATCTTTGTCCAGAATCTCAACCGTAATGAAACTCAAGTCTTTGCCATCTGCCTGAATGGTACTGCGGTCGGGGCTGAGACGAATCTGCGCAGGTTCGCCCGCTGTCCGGATTTCCTGCTCGGCCACAGTCTTTCCTTCCTTGCGGGAAACAGCCTTTACCGTACCCGGCTCATACTTCACGCGCCACATGACGTGGAAATCGTCTTTTCCCTTGCTGCGCACACCCTGCGACTTTCCATTCACGAAAAGCTCCACTTCGTCGGCATTGTTATAATATGCCCACAAATCGATGTCTTGTCCCTCCGTCCAATTCCAATGCGGGAAAAGATGCAACACCGCCTTATCCGGACGCCACTCGGACTGATACATGTAGTAGACATCCTTCGGGAAGCCGGCCAAGTCGATAATGCCAAAGTAAGAGCTGCGTGCCGGCCAACCGTAAGGAGTAGGCTCACCGATATAATCGAAGCCCGTCCAGACGTATTGTCCACTGATAAAGTCGTTGTTCTTCACATGACGCATAGTACCTTCGTGACGGTTGCCCCAAGGAACATGACAGTTGTCGTAGGAGGAGCAAGAGAACGAGGCATCATAGAAAGGCTTGTCCCAACGTTCGGGCCAGATGAACATCGAATCACTCGGCATCCGGTAGTAACCGCGTGTCATCAGGCCGGAAACACTTTCCGTTACGATGAACGGCTTACCGGGGAAGTTCACGGGAACACCTGCAAACCAGTCGTCATGGTAATTGAAGCCGATAATATCAAGCGCACCGGAACGGAACAAATGATTGTTCGGATTCGGCTCGTTGCAGCCTGCCGTCACGGGGCGCGTGGCATCGAGCTTTCTCACCATGTCCGCCAGTTTCTTTGTCAGCAGTGAGTTGACGGACATTTCTCCGTCCTTTGCCAGCATATCCGCACTATGGCCGAAGTTCAAGACCAGGTTGGCCTCTGCCAGACTCAAGGTGTCGGCTTTGGCATCCGTCCACTGCTCCAGCACTTCGTTGCCGATGCTCCACATGAAGATGGAAGGATGATTGCGGTCACGCACGATAAGGTCAGTCAAATCGCGTTCATGCCATTCGTTGAAATAGCGTGAATAGTCGTGGCGGGTCTTTTTCTTGCGCCACATGTCGAAAGTCTCGTCCATCACGATGAAGCCCATACGGTCGCAAAGGTCGAGCAGCTCCGGTGCAGGAGGGTTATGGGAACAACGGATTCCGTTGCAACCCATTTCTTTCAGAATCTCCAACTGGCGCTCGATGGCGCGCGTATTCACCGCAGCTCCCAGGCAACCCAGGTCATGATGCATGCAGACACCGTTTATCTTCACTTGTTCACCATTCAGGATAAATCCTTTTTGTGCATCGAAGCGGAAAGTACGGATGCCGGTAGGAGTATAATAACGGTCGAGTACCTCGCCGGTCTCTTTATTCTTGAGGATGCTTTCTACCTTATACATATAAGGTGCATCAATACTCCAGAGATTAGGATTCTTCAATTCTATTTCCTGCTCCATTTCTGCCGGAGCGACAGGCATCAGCTGAGCTTCCGACACAGCCTCACCCACCACATGACCGTCGGCATCCACTAACCGGGATTGCAGGACGACATCAATCAGAGGAATAATTTCCGAATCGAACACAACATATGTACCGTCGGCCTGCTGCACGGAATCTTCCGTCTGCATCTCTACATCGTACTGTAAACTGGTACGTATCTTCAACCGGGCACTGTTCTTCGACACTTCTTCTGCCGTCACGTAGGTACCCCACTGTGCCACATGCACCGGATTCAGTTTCGTCAACCACACATTACGGTAGATACCGCAACCGGAATACCAACGTGAATTGGGTTGTTCGGCATTGTCCACTCTTACAGCAATCACATTCTTCTCCCCCCATTTGATATAAGGAGTCAAATCATAACTAAACGAGATGTATCCATAGGGGCGTGTTCCCAGTTCATGCCCATTAATATAAACGGTGGAGTTCATATAGACACCATCGAAATCTATGCGATAGCGCTTGCCCTCATCGACCTTATCGGCAATAAAAGTCTTACGATACCAACCTATACCACCAGGCAGAGCACCTCCCCCTGTTCCTGACGGATTGTCCCGACTGAACTCTCCTTCAACAGCCCAATCGTGGGGCAAGTTCAGTTTCCGCCAGTCTGCGTCATTATAATCCAGACGGGCTGCCGCCGTATCATCTCCCAAGCGAAAGGCCCAGTCGGCCGTAAAATCCAAGCTACGGTCATCGCCAGCTACCTCTTTAGGAGCATTGCAACCGGCCAATAGGGACAGCCCGATGGCCAAAGACAATATGATTTTATTCATGGTAATAAATATCTAAAAGATTATCGAGTGCCTACTCCTCTCTCACAGCTATTCAGAAGTGGGGAAGTGCCCGGCACCGAGGAACGACGAGATCGGTACCGGGAAGACTTCTCTCCCTGGCACCGTCGTCTATCATTCTGATTATAATTTTACGGTTTGTGCTTTTCCGTCATACTTCACCGTTGTGCCTTTCGCCTTCAAATCGAACGGTTGCGGCTGGTCTTTGCTTACCTTCACCACATTGAAAGTACGTTCCTTCAGCATACCGGGGAAGTCACCCGTACGGTCGCCGATAACCAGTGTACCCTCAGCATCGTTATAGGCAAACGGTATAGTGGCATATTGTCCCTTCTCGTAGTTATAGTTCACACCTTCATCCTCATAGAGCGTAAACGCGCCGTCCTTACCCGTATAAACATAGAGAGTGATTTCCGAAGCCGGTTTTTCATCACTGTATTGCATATCCGGACCATAAGGTACAATGGCACCTTCGCAAACGTAGAGCGGGATACGTTCATAAGGAGCATCCACTGTCAGCTTCTGGCCACCGTCCACATACTTGCCGGAGTAGAAGTCATACCAACCGCAGCTTGCCGGGAAATAAACCTCGCGGTTGCGTGCACCGTATTCGTAAACCGGAGCCACCATCAGGGCAGAACCGAACATGAACTGGTCACCTATATTGTTGACGTTTGCATCAGCTGTGAAGTCCATTACGAGCGGACGCATGATGGTATAATCATTGAAATAAGTCATACCTGCCAAAGAATAGATATACGGCATCATGTTGTAACGCAGCTTCGTATAATAAACGATGGAGTTGTAGCACGGATGTCCTGCCGGAGCGATATTCCAAACCTCACGGTACGGATACTGGCCGTGTGCACGGAACAACGGGCAGAAAGCGCCGAACTGATACCAACGGGTATTCAACTCTCTCCATTCCTTGTAATCAGCATTTTCACGTCCAGTCTTGTTGAATTCCATCTGACCAGCCACATAACGGTTCTCTACACAGAATCCGCCGATGTCCATGGTCCAATAAGGGATACCGCTGACAGCAAAGTTCAAGCCGGCAGAGATTTGCGCTTTCATATCTTCCCAACGGGTAGCGATGTCACCACTCCAGGTGGCAGTAGAATAGCGTTGCAACCCTGCAAAGCCGGAACGTGTCAACAAGAAGACGCGCTTGTCCGGTTCCACGCCGCGCTGTCCGTCATAGATAGCTTCTGCATTCATCAGTGCGTATGCATTGAAGAACTTGGCAGAGGGGCCGAGTGCTGTCGGACCGCAAAGGTCCTTGCGGTATTGCAAATCCGTACAGTCGCGTATGTTCGGTTCGCTGGCATCCATCCACCAAGCGTCAACACCCAGAGGATAGTAGTGGTCTTGCATCTGCTTCCAGAAGAGCTTGCGTGCATCGGCATCGTATGCGTCATAGAAAGAGCCCAGATAGCCAGGACCGACCCAGTCTTTGATGCTGTCTTTGATAGCCTGCTGATACATCCAACCTTTTTCGTCAAATTCCTTGAAGTGTTCGGTCGTAGCATAGAACTTGGGCCATACGGAAATCATCAGACGTCCGTTCATGGCGTGGATGGAGTCGACCATTCCTTTCGGGTCGGGGAAACGTTCGGGATCGAACTCATGGCTTCCCCAGGAATCCTGCTTCCAGTGCAGCCAGTCGATTACGATATTGTCGATAGGAATCTGACGTTCGCGGAATTCCTTCAGCGTGGAGAGAACCTCCTCACGCGTATTGTACTTCTCACGGCTCTGCCAGTAACCCATCGCCCATTTCGGCATAATCTGGGATTTACCTGTCAATGTACGGTAGCCGCTAATCACATCGTCCATATCATCACCATAAACGAAATAGTAGTCTATTTCATTCTGCATTTCACCCCACCAGGAGAGTTTGTTCTGTTCTTCATCAGCCACCGGACTCAATACTCGCAGACCGCAGTAAGAAACACCGGCATCAGGCTTCCACTCTATCTTCAACGGAACGCGCTTGCCCGCTTCCAGATTGACAGCAAACTTATAAGTGTTAGGATTCCAAGCCGTACGCCAACGTTCGGGAACCACCAACTCATTATCAATATATACTTTCATGTAGCCTGCATAGTAAAGGATGAAGCGGAACAAGCCGCTTTCTGCCGGTTCTATTTCTCCCTCATAAACTACGTCGGACCCTCCGAACGGGAACTCCGCAGGCAAATTAATCACCTTACTCAAATGTGCGGCACGGTCCAGATGTTCAAAATAAAGAGAATCCTCACGACGTACAAGGGTTTCCACGTCTTTCTTGCCCGGAATATATGTACCGGTCAAAGCACCTTCCTTGCCCTCTTTATCATAAAGTTTGAAGACATCACCCAGCTGTGAGTAATCGCGCGGGTCACCGAAACGGCAGAGCGAATAGCTGTCCCAAAGCACACCGTAGTTCTTATTAGACACGATAAAGGGTACAGACACCTTTGTATTGTACTGGAACAGTTCCTCATTCTTACCTTTATAGTTGAACTCATCCGCCTGGTGCTGGCCCAAGCCATAGAAAGCCTCATCATTGCCTGCCGACTGGAATACTTGACGTACTGTATATCCTTTCGTACCTTCCACTTCCACCGGAGTAAAGGTCCGCCCGTCAGAGTCTTCAGCCAGAATCTGCTTGCCGTCGGCATCCGTGAAGCGTACCTCACCCGTTGTCTTGGACACAATGGCACATAATTCCGATGTCTTGACAGTCACTTCATCGCCCTGCTCTTCGACCTTAAAGTCGGTCTTATTCTGTTGAGGGATCACAATGAGACTCTGCTCCTTTGAAAATTCCTTCTCAGGAGTAGCCGATACATGAATGAGCTTCTCACCCATTACTTCCAATCTTACTTTACGCACATCCGTCGGTTGCTGCTGCTTGACTTCCACAACAACACCATTCTCGGTCTTTTGGAATCCGCCTCCGGAACATGCGGCGAGCATCCATCCGGCAAGCAAATAAACTGAAGTGTTTTTCAATTTCATATTACTGTTTTTAAAGTGAATTTTCTCCGATGTAAAAATAGAAAGTTTCCTTCAAAAACGGGTCTCCCCGATGTTGAAACAAAAGGGCGCTTTTGATTACCCTAAAAGACAATATGTTTCCGTAAGGGGTATCTTTTGTTATCTACCCTCTCTTTCCTGATAAACAGAGGGCAAAACACCGAATTCATCCTTGAAATATTTGCTGAAATACTTGGGGTTGTTAAAGCCCAACTGATACGCTATCTCCGATACATTTTGCTGACTCTCGCGCAGCATCTGCGCCGCTCTTTTCAGACGGATGACACGGATAAATTCAATAGGTGTCTTACCGGTTATCTGCAAGAGTTTCTTGTAAAGATGTACCCGGCTCATACCCAACCCCCGACTCAACTCTTCTACGGACAAGTCACACCGACCGATGTTCGCCTCCACATATTTGATGGCATTTTCCACCAGCTTTTCATCCAACGAAGTAATGGCTATTTCACTTGGTTCGGGGTCAATGAGCGACTTTGCCTTGCGCTTCTTGCTCAGGTCAATCAACTTGCGCATACGCAGAATAAGGATTTCCACATTGAAAGGTTTCGTCACATAATCATCCGCACCGATGGTCAACCCCTCCACTTTATCTTCCACAGCCTGCCGTGCAGTGAGTAATATCATCGGAATGTCACTCGTGCGTTTATCGGTCTTCACCCAGCGGCACAATTCATTCCCATCCATCTCGGGCATCATTACGTCGCTGACAATAATATCCGGCATCAGTTCCGATATTTTCTGCCAAGCTTCCCGACCATTGGAAGCTGACTGTATACGGAAATACAAGCTCAGACTATCTTTCATGAAGGCAACCAAATCTTCATTATCATCCACAATCAGGGCCAACGGCTTTTCTTTTTCATCTTCATTATCCTCCATATCGTCCAGCAAATCAACCGAAAGCGCTTCCTCTTCCATACCCGGCAAAAGTTCCTCATGCTCTTCCACCTCTTCTGTAAGCGGTGCAGGCTTGGGAGGACTTACACGTACATGTTTAACCGGGAGCTCAACCAGAAACACACTACCGGAACCCACATTGTCGACAACGCGCACCGTACCCTCATGCAGCGTCACAAAGTCGCGTACCAGGCTCAAGCCAATACCGCTACCCGTTGACTGGTGCTCCGGTTCTTCCTGCTCCACCTGATAGAAACGTTCAAAAATCCGCTCCTTGTCTTCATCCCTGATACCGACACCGGTATCCGATACCTTTATCAGCAATCTTCCGGACATCTCTTTCGACATTTCCAATGCCACATCCACACGTCCCCCGTCCGGAGTAAATTTGAAAGCATTGGACAGAAGATTCATCACAACTTTACCAATTTTATCCTCGTCGAATGACATATTCAGCGATTCCATGGCCGAAAAGAATGTCAGATGCACATGTTTCTTTTCAGAAAGCATCAGGAAAGAAGCACAGATGCTACGCACATACGCCACAATATCCCCCTCGGACAAAGTGAGATGCAATCCTGCCATCTCATTCTTACGGAAATCGAGCAACTGGTTGACCAGATTCAACAAACGCTGCGCATTGCGGTACATCAGTTGTAGCTTGCCATGCAGTTTTTCGTCCGTAATCTCCTTCATCATACTTTCCATCGGCGATATAATCAGCGTAAGCGGCGTACGCAACTCATGGCTGACATTCGTAAAAAAGCGGAATTTCATCTGGCTCAACTCCTCCCTCTTCTTCGCATCTTCCTCTATCTGGCGGATTCTGAACTTATTACGTTCCCTCCGTTGTACGGCATAAAGTGAAAAGGAAACAACTCCTACTATCAGAAGAGCATAAACGATATATGCCCACGGAGTCATCCAGAAAGGCGGAAGAATGACAATCTTGAGCGAAGCCTCTTCAGTACCCGCATATCCGTCACTGTTTGTAGCCTTCACTTTTAAAATGTAAGTCCCCGGAGCCAGATTGGTATAGGTAACGCGATGCATATCGGACATACTCGTCAGCCAGTTCTCATTAAACCCTTCCAATTTATAGAAATACTGTGTCTTTTCGGGCAGCACGAAATTGTCCGACGCGAACAGCACCGTGAACACATTCTGCTTATAAGCCAAGACAACTTCTTCTGTTTCATTCAAAGCTTCCTTCAAGATGACACGTCCTGCATACTCCTTGCCCACCTTCACGTCTTCATTGAACAACTGGAAACCGGTAAACATAACCTTGGGCAACGTACGGTTATACTTTATGTTGCCCGGCTGGAAGCGATTCAGCCCATACAGTCCTCCCACTACAATCTCGCCCGTATGCAGTCGTTTGAGGGAACGCTGGTTGAAGTCACAACTCTGCAACCCGTCCTTGTCATTATAGGTATAGCAACGGAACACGGGCTGCTCCGTCTTGCTGTCAACGGACAACACCACGTTTATCAGTTCTCCTCCGGTGCTGATCCATATACTTTTGTTTTCATCTTCCGTAATACCTAATATCAATAGTTTGGAGAAACCGGGTTTGATAGGCACTTCGTACAATTCATCCCGTTTGCTGTCATATACATTCAAGCCTTCACGCGTGGCTATCCATAACAAACCGCGACTATCTTCGTAAACTTGATTGATATTTTGGTTGGAAAGTCTGGTCTTACCCGATTTTGTACCTGCAAAATTTGTAATCTCGCCGGTCCTCAGGTCCATGAAAGCCATCCCTGCCGAAGTACCGATAATCAGATTATTGTCACAGCTGATGCAGAGGGATGAGATATAGTCCGACACAAGGTTTGAATTACCTGTAGAATAGGTGGTAAATATCCCCGTCTGAGGATTCAGGCATTGCAATCCTCCCCCCAACGTACCGATCCAGATATTTTTGTCCGCATCTTCTGCCAATGCCCATACATTGTCATAGACCAGCGAGTTACTGTCTCCCTTACGGGACCGGTAATGGATAAAGCGGTTTCCATCATAGCAATTCAGTCCGCCCCAGAAAGTACCAGCCCACACTCTGCCGCTACTGTCCCGAAGAAGGCAGACTATGACATCACTCGAGATAGAGCGGGGATCTGCCGTATGCGAAAAAAACATACGTTCATCCGTCACGCTATTCCAGCGAATCAACCCGCGGTCGTTGGTCCCCACCCATACGATATCACCGCCTCCGTCCTCCACACAATTGATGTCGCCTACATCGGCAATGCCGAATTTGAAGACACTTTCATTATAGAAAGAGACGCCCTTCTTGTAGGTTCCCACCCACATCGTACCGGCCTCATCTTCATAAAGAGCCGTTATTGTATTGTTGGACAGAGTACGCCCGTTATTAGGATCGTTCGCCAGACGGATTTTCCGTCCCGCCGGTTCTATCAATTCAACGCCATCCTGATCCCTGCCTACCCATATACATCCGTATTTATCCTGTGCCACTGCACGTACGGTATTGTAGGTGTCCGTTCGGGGAGAACGCTGTTCCCAAACCTTCCGAGAAAGGCTATAAATCCACATCCCCTCCACACTGAATATCCACGCCCGCCCACTATGGTCGACAAACAAATCAAAGGTAGCATTCTTTACTTCCCTGCAATCTTCGGCAATGTCCGGATTGGTCCACTTGATATTTTGCTTTTCCTCATCTATACAAACCAAGATACCGTTACTCAAAACCAACAGGATTCCTTCGCCGCATTCTTTCATGTCGGACACTTCGGCTTTCGCAAGCAGTTCATCCGCCTCCTTTACTGCCACGGCATTTTTCTGTCCTTCTCTATAGCTGTAAACACCTTTACCATTAATATAGATCCAGAAAGTCTTTTCCTTATCAATATAGATAAGCGAAGGATTTCCGGTCAGACCGACGTTCCACATCCAAGCTTCCACATTACGGTCAAAAACATCGGAAGCCGAGTTGTAAATGGCATACCCACTTCCCGTACGTATCCACAAATTACCGGACGCATCTTCTTGTATATCCTCGACATAACTATCGGGAAGAGATTTCTCGTCATCTTTCTGGCTGCGATAAATCTTTATATTGTAACCATCATAGCGGTTCAGCCCCGAAGCTGTACCAAACCACATGAATCCGTTTGAATCTTTATAAATAGCATTAACCTGATTATTGGAAAGTCCGTCTTTCACTTCCAAATGTTTAAACATGTAGTCATGTGAAGCAGCAGAGAAACATACCATCCAAACCCACAAGAGCAGTAGTTGCAGTCTTTTCATACTATCAGAGCTAAGGGAAGTTATTTTTGTTGCAAATGAAGTGAAAAACGAACAGAAAAGCAAGGAAAGACAAGGATTTTTAAAGAAGGAGAAGCATATCCCTCGCGGACATACTTCTCCGTAACCAATCAAAAAAACTATATCAACAATCCTTGTAACCTATAAAACCTATTTGTATGATACTTTTAAAAACTGTCTTTTATTCTATCCACCACTCAATCAATAAGGGTATTGACCGGCTGCGGCTCCCTTCATGATGCCCTCAATGGCATAAGCCTCCTTCGCCGTACCCGTACCACGGTTCATGTCACCGCCGGTTTCCCAATAAAAGGGGACACAACCGTGGTTTTTCGCCTCTCGGGTGACTACCTCATTCCAATAGGAGCGGCTCTTGTTATGCATCTCCTGGTCAATATCAGGATAGGCAAGTTCAGAAGTCCCCTCTATCTTGTCTTCTTTTGCCCGCTTCATGGCACTATACTCGCCTACAATCACAGGAATTCCCTTATCTGCATAGGCCGTTTTCATCTTCTGGAATTGCTGCTTCACATAATCTTCTTCGTAACCGGTGGCATTATGAATGGAACCGGATACATGATTATCCTTACCCCAATAAAGGAATACATTGCTCCAGGTTTCGTCATGGTTCATCATGGTGAACTGATAGGGATCATAGAAGTGAACTTCCACCATCAGACGGTCGGGTACCTCATCCTTGGGCATCGTGTAGTCATTCACCGTCTTGTCAATATTGGTATAAGGACCTTGCACAATCAGACAACGGCTCGCATTATTTCCTCCGGTGGCACGCACGGCATCAATGAAGGTCTGTTCGTATTTCAAGATGACATCTATGGCCGATGTGCCAACGTTCCCCTGGTCTTGCTGTCCGGGTTCGTTACATCCGGCAAAGAGCAGGTGTTCGTCATAAGCATTCAGTTTATTGGCAATCTGTGTCCAGATAGCTTTCTGCTTGGCATCTACTTCGCTGCTGTAACCATGGGTGATACTCTCTTCAAGCCAACCGCCATCCCAATGGATATTGACAATGGCATACATATCATTGGCTACACAGTAGCCCACCACTTCGCTCACCCGGTCGAGCCATGCAGCATCTATCTCATAGGTCGATGGATTCACAATGTAGTAATCCCACGCGCAAGGGATGCGCACCGCATTAAATCCCAATGCCTTCAGCCCTTTGATATATGCCTCACTCACTTTAGGATTTCCCCATAACGTTTCGCTCGCTATCTTGTTCTTGTTATCACAAGCTTCCAGCGTGTTGCCGATATTGATACCTGCATACATCTTGGCGGCAAGTGTCCTGGCATCGCTTTCCATATTGCCGGTTTCGCCCGCACCCTGCTTTACGGCCACAGTCTCCGTCAGGCTACCCAAAGTAAAAGAGATATGGCCTTCGCGCGCTCCCAAAGGATTGGGAGAGACGGTAAACTTGAAAATCTTGTCTTCCATGGCACGGGTATTGACCGCCTTTATCCAAGAAACATCGGAAACGGCTTGTACGTCACCATTGGTTTCCACCACCACAGAAACATCTCCTCCCGCAGCTGGCAGGTCGAAAGAGGTAGAGTTGGATATGATTAATCCGTCCGCAGCCGTTTGTTTCACTGTGAAGCTCCCTACTTCGCTGCCTCCGGCTTTCACCGTTACCTTGGCTTCACGGTCACTCGTGTCCGTATTGGCTTCTGCCATAACGGTATACTTCAAAATACTACTCGAAGCAGAACTTTCGGCAGTAACCTTACACCACTCCGGTGCACTGCTGGTAACTTCCAATGCAACGTTCGACTTGATGTTCAGCGTACTTGTTCCTCCGGTCTTGGAGAAAGTCATTCCATCCGTCAGAATGTTCGCGGGAATCGTTATTTCTGGAGTCACAGTATCATCATTGCCGGAACATGCGGCAACGAAAGAAGAGAAAAGCAGTGCCGACAGCACCAGGCAAATTTGGAATTTTTCAATGATATTCTTCATCATGTCTTTACGTATTAAAAATAATGGTTAAATCAGTGAGAGCAAAAGTAGCGGAAAAGGCGGAAAACACACCGATGCCATGTTATCTGCAACGGTATCATTTGTTTCCGAATAGGGCTCAAAAGTTATCATTGAATGACATCAGACACATCCGGCTTGCTTGAACCGAAAGAATACTTTATTTTTGTGTATAAACACTTCCTTCAACTACCCTGATTCATATATCTGATAAACTATTTAAAATACAATGCATTTATGAGAAAGATGATGTTACTTTTAGGACTGGCGCTCAGCCTGTCCTGCTTTTCACAAAACCGGCAAGGTTATCAAAATCCCGTTATTCCCGGTTTCCATCCCGACCCGAGTATCTGCCGCGCAGGAGATGACTTTTATCTGGTCAACAGTAGTTTCCAATATTTCCCGGGCGTACCGTTGTTCCACAGCAAAGACCTCATCAACTGGGAACAAATCGGACACTGCCTGACGCGCCCCTCACAACTGCCGCTTCACGACGCCGGCCCATGGGGAGGAATCTATGCACCTACCATCCGCTACAACAGCGGTACATTCTACATGATTACCACCAACGTGTCCGACAAAGGCAACTTCCTTGTACACACTACCGACCCGCGTGGCGAATGGTCAGAACCCGTATGGCTCAAGCAAGGCGGTATAGACCCGTCCCTCTATTTTGAAGACGACAAGTGTTACCTTGTCAGCAATCCGGGCGTAGGTATCTATCTGTGCGAAATCAACCCCAAAACCGGCGAACAACTCAACGAGTCCAAACGCATCTGGAACGGCACGGGCGGACGGCACCCTGAAGGGCCGCATATTTACAAGAAAGACGGCTGGTATTATCTGCTGATTTCCGAAGGCGGCACGGAATACGGCCACAAAGTGACAATAGCCCGTAGCCGCGATATAGACGGCCCGTACGAAGAGAATCCCGCCAATCCCATCCTGACCCACATCAACAAGAATGCACAAAACAGCCCGATACAAGGAACCGGCCATGCCGACCTGATACAAGCCCCTGACGGTTCGTGGTGGATGGTGTGTCTCGCTTTCCGTCCGCAAAGCGGCAACCATCACCTGCTGGGACGCGAAACGTTCCTTGCTCCCGTGCGCTGGGACAAGAATGCCTGGCCGGTAGTAAACGGAGATGGCACAATAGCCCTGCAAATGGATGTGCCAACCCTACCGCAATATCCTCTTGCCCCCAAGCCTGCACGCACCGATTTCAAAAACGGCAAATTAGGTCCCGAATGGGTTCATATCAGAAACTATCATCCGGAAAACTATACCTTTGCTTCCGGTAACCTCCGTCTGAAAGCAACCCCCGTAAACCTGAACAACGGGAAAGGCAGTCCTACTTTTGCCGGCCGCCGGCAAGAACATATCGACTTCACAGCCACCACTTCCATGCAACTGAAAAAAGCCGCCAGTGGCGACGAAGCCGGCCTGACGGTCTACATGTTCGAATCATCCCATTACGATTTATTAGTCAAGCAATTGGCAGACGGGAAACAAGCTGTAGTATTGCGCTACCAATTGAATGAATTGACCCATACGGAAAAGGAAGTTATTCTGCCCCAGGGGAAAGTACAACTCCGTGTAAAAGGCAGCAACGAAATCTATTCGTTCGAGTATGCCACAAACGGAAAGGACTTCAAAGAACTGGGCCGAATGAATACGCGCTATATCAGTACAGAAACTGCCGGTGGCTTTACGGGAATCATGCTGGGATTGTATGCCGTCTCCGGTTCTCAAACCTCAAAAGCATATGCAGACTTTGAATACTTTGATTACGAAGGAAAATAGCAGCCAATCTTAGAGAAAGCCCCTGCTTTTCTCCGCTTCCGCCCTTTTGTCTGTCCGGTTCAGTACAAAGATTCATGAACGGCCCACTTAGGTGAACAAGTTTGTTCACCTAAGTGGGCTGATTTGTTCACTACTATGAACAAGGCGGACCACTTTAGTGGAGATACCATAAAATCACTATGTTTATCGCAATAAGTACCCATCCCGTCCGAACAAAGTACAAGGCAAAGAGCTATCAAAGCGCCGCCTTACGGACCACCTCCTTTATTTTATTCTCTCTATGGTTCTTCAATCTATATCAGAACGATGCACACCGGTGAGGGCAAAACAAAAAATCCGGGATGGCCTGCATCCCGGATTTCCTATCTAACCAGTATATTTCCGTCTATCCCTCTTACCATTCAGGAACAGAGAAAAGAGTGTGGAACGTGAACTTCACTTCCATAGAACTGCTGAAACCAAGTTCCTTGATAACATCACCATCAGGAGTACCGAAAGCGCACCCTTTATCCTTTGTTGTCCCATAGCAATTCCAAAGTTCCAGACGATACTTCGGGGATTCATTGGCATCGAGCACTTTGGATGCATCAAATGTCACTTCCTTGCCATCCAGATAGAGGTTGTCAAGTGTGGCATGTAAACCGGGGAAATACTTGTAAATGTCAGCCACTTCAACGAAGGTCATGATGGAACCTGCCGCATAGTCGGCAGATTCGTACTTAATGTCGAACTGAGAAGCCACAAGGCTGTACTGGAAGTTCTCGTATTTCACCTCGAACGTAGCTCCTGCGTTATATCCCCATGCACTTCCCCAATCCGGATTGACAGTAACCAGATTGGGCGTATAAATACCTGCACCGGTACCGTCGGTAATGACGGTGCAGACAATCTCAAGCTTCTCCTTGAAATGGATGGCAGGCTCGGTACCTTGATTTTCTACATTGCTGAACGGACTGAGAGGAACAGCATTGCCTACAGAACCCGCCCCATAAGCATTGAACAACTGAACACGGTACTTGCCGTTTCCTTCAATGTCGCCATAATAGAAGCGGTTGGCATCAAACCGGATGGAAGTACCGTCCAGCTTGATGTCGTCAATGCGTACAAACGAATTGGGATAGCGCTTCGCCATACCGGCAAAGTCAAGCGTAAACACCATAGCATCGGTACAAGTTCCCTCGAAAACAAACGTGTGCTGTCCAGCCAAGTCTTCGGGTGAAATGGCTACAAGCAGTGCATCCCAACTTCCTGCCCATGATGAATCGGCGATATTGAGCAATACAGGAACCTGCGCATCGGCATCGGCCTTGGCCTGGCTGTAATAGTTCAACGAATAGCCATAGTCGCCATCGGGCAGGGCAATCTGCAAGCCGTCGGCAGTCAACGACAGAATGTTCAGCTTACCACTCTTCGTGCCAATCCAAGTATTGGCACAAAGCACATCTATGTCGATGTCAATCACTTTATTCGCCTCGTCAATCGTAAACTTACCGGTTTCATCGGTCACGGTACCGTCTTCGGCAATACGATGAATATTCACCGTACCGTCCTCCTTGAGCTCCATATAACCATAGTCCTTTCCGTAAGTATAACCTATCCAGCCATTATCCGTACCCATCTCCCAATGAATCTGCTGTTCAATGTTGGGTTGTCCGTTGGAAACTGTGCTCCAGTTGTCCGTAACACCCCACTGCGTGAAAGGTCCTTCAAACACGTGCTGCTTACCGTCCTGGCCATTGTCAAGATACCACTTCTGATAGAGCAGAGCCTTGTTGAACGGTACGTTCTTGGCTGTGGAAACAGCGCGTACAGCCATACCTTGATAAACTGCGGCAGTGATACGGTGATTGACAGAAGCTGCAAACTGGTAACCTACCGCAAATTCTGTATTGGAAGAGTTGACAGTACCGGTGAGGTAATATCCTTCAGTACCCAGCGCCGTCACATCGTTTGCCACACGCGTACCGGCTGCAGGCAGGAAGATGGAATTACCATTAGGACCGGTGAACTTGAAACCTGTCACTCCATTCTGCTCAGTCCACTCTTTCTGGCACAACGTGAAGAGTTCCTCGAAATCATCGGCAGTAGGCAGTGTGGCACGCCCTTGAAATGCACGGAAAGCCAAGTCGGAAGCCGTTTTATAAGTATCGGCCGAAGCATAGTCGGCAGGGTCGATGCTATTGTTGCATCCGGTCAGGTCACCGAATCCGAAAAGGCCACCCAGTCCAGTCTCGCTCTTGGCACCCACATTGAAGCGAGCCCACTTCACGGAGAGTCCCAGGTCGACAAGGTCATTGTCGAGATCGAAGTCATAGGCAGGAGTAGTGAAGCTCTTCACCTCACCATACACAATGCCGCTACCCAGATTGAGGTAAGCCGCATAATAGTATTGCGTTTCGGGCACCAACCCTTCATGGACGAATGAATAGCTGTCCTTAAGTTCCTCACTCTTCACTATAAGGCCTGCACGAACCGCTTCTACATCGGATGAAGTAGAGATAACAACACCACAAGTAGCATCGGCCGTAGCATCGGTCAATGTCCCACCCAATACAGCCGAGGCGAAGTCGACAGATGCGGCATCGGCAGTAGCCACCTTGGCATCGGTGGTGAGCAAGCTTTTCACCTCACCTTTGTAATACACCTTACCCTGCAAGCATACATAAGCCTGATAATAGAGCGTAGAGTTATTGTTCAACCCGTTCAACTGAGCACTGAAGGCGCTACCGTCATAAGCAGCCTGCACGTCCTCGGGCAGGTTGTCTTGCGCAAAACCATAGAAGAAGCCGGTCTTATAGCTTCCGGCATCCATGCCATCCAACCCGGAGAGCGTGGCATGGAGTGTAGCGGTAGTGGCGGTCACATCGGACGACCCCGTCACCACCGACGATTCGTTCAGAATCGGGGTGGTGTGGATAGTATAGTCGTCATCTTCATTGCACGAAGCCAGCGAAAGGCCCAGTGCAAGTGAAAGTATTCCTAAATATATCTTTGTCTTCATATATACTAAATTCATTTAAGTGGTTATTCAATGGTCATCGAAATTATCTCAACCTTCACATCCGGCTGTCCGTCTTCGGTGGCAGCCACAGTAGCAAGTCCCTTATTCTGGATACCGATACAGATACAACTGCTTCCTTCGTAAGTCACAGTAGCACCGGTGGTATTGGTCACGGACACAGTCTGTACAGCTCCTTCGGCAGTATCAAAGGCCACGGCATGAGCCAAGTTGTAGCAGTCATCTTCCCAAGCATTTCCGATGTTATTGTCCATAATCACGGTCTTAGGAGTCGCGCCCTCGTTCCAAGTGATTCCACTCAGCACTTTGTACTGTATCTTCAGCGTCTGGTTCTTTTTCAACTTCACCTTCGTGATGTCGATCGGCCATCCCGCGTCACCACCGCCCCAAGGATTGTAGAACTGCAAGCGCAAACGATCGGGATTTCCGTCACCGAAAAGAATTTGTACCTTGCTGTTGTCTACCTTGATTTCAGTAGGCCCGGTAGGTCCGGTAGCGATAGGTTTGTAGTTGAGGTTGGCACAAAGATAAGAATCCACGGCTCCCTTGTCATTGGTCGTTGCAGGCACACCCATCTGGAAAGAGCTGGTGACATCGCAAGCCATTACGGTAAACTCGCTTCCCTTCACTTCCACCGTGCGCTTATCACCGGTAGCGGTGAGGACGGTTATCTCAACCGGATTGCCGTCGGCATCCATAAATTTCAATTTGCCGTCTTCAATGGCAAGCTTACCGGCATTGGTACCGTCATCCCATTTGTAGCCATCGGCCGTGCTGCTCAATACCAGCTCATAGTCGGCAATGGAAGCATCGGCCACAGGTGCCCATGAAGAACCGTACTGTCCCTTCACTACGCTTTCCCAAGCAGCAGAACCACCATTCCACCATGTCCAGTCATAAGGTTCTTCATCATTGATGAGGAAGCGTGCCTCATTGCCCACATAGGTGACACCGTTGATTTCAGTAGTGAACAGTTTGGTTGCCAAATCTTCAATGGCAGGCTGTTGTACTTCGGCAGGCTGAAGCAAACCCGGATCTTCAGTCGGTATGATACTGGGGTCATTATAAGCCTCTTCGGAAATGAAGTTCCACACCAGCCACCACGGACCTTCGCTATTGGTACGCATCGTAGCTACCTGCAGCAGATAAGGAGTACATTCTATAATCTTGATGTCGTTGGTATAGTTGGAACAGACATCATCAAAACCCTCGTTATGCAATGAATAGGTACCGCCATAGAAAGATATGACAGGGCGTTTCGGGTCAGACACATTCAAGTTGAAAGTTCCGGTGGCATCCGTCGTGCCCGAAGCAGCCACCCGATGAAGTTCCACCGTACAGCCTTTCACAGCATCCAGGCCGAAAGTGATGTACGACTGGAAATAGGGGTCGTCTGCCGGAATGAGCCACGATTGGATACCCGGATCCCAGTTGGGAGCCCAATTGGCGCTACCAATCATAAGGTCGGTAATATTGCTTCCATCATTTTTCACATCAGTGTGGCTCATGTACATCACCGGTCCCGAACAACGGCCAATACCAAAGTTCTTGTCAATGGGAACCCACTTACGGCTCTTGCCCACTCCACCTGCAAGGTTAGCCCAGATAGGGTCTTCGAGCATGGCAAAGTTATTGGTCTCTACCTTGAAGGTATATGGTTCGCCATATACCGGACCTGCCGGTGTGGAAGCGCCGAAAGTCACGCTATATTCTCCGGCAAAAGGAAGTGCCAAGTCAAGAGTGGTCTTTTGAGAAGGACCGCTTGGAGTGACCCACAAGGGAGTGGCTCCCTTGATGAGCGAAGTCAGATGAATCGTATTAGGATCATTGGCATCAGGGGTCACCGTATAGGCGATACCTTCCACCAAATCATCGGAAACATAGGTTTTTGCCCCCATCTCGTACTCTTCGGGCGAGCAAGCGGAAAATATCAAAGCCGCTCCTGCCAATATGGAAAAGAATGATTTAAGTCTCATATCTTATTGTTTTTATTTTTTATTTACTCTATTAATGGTACTCACCATCCGGGATTCTGCACAAGTACACTCTGTGAAAGGTTAATTTGATTATAAGGAATCTGGCTCAAGCCTTTGGTGGCTTTCACACGGTCGACCCGTATGGTTATTGCATCATCAGCGCCTCCACTCTTCACCTTGACACCATTCAAGGCGAGCTTCTCGGCTGCCACGTCTATACCTTGACGCAGGAGATCCCAATAATTAATGCTTTCAAAAGCAAATTCAAGACGACGTTCTTCCATAATAGCTTGTTGAGACACACTCTTAGCTTGATAGTTGGCCGATACTGTTCCGTTGTCATCAACCTGATAAGCACGCTTACGCACTTGGTCGAAATAAGTTTGCGCATTGGGGCTACCCAGTTCTGCGGCCATCAACAATACGTCGGCATAACGGATAATAACGTAGTCTTGGCGGTTCTGTGTCTGGAAGTCACCGCTACCATCCTGCTTACCGGCATGGCTTCCATCGGCATAGCAAAGGGGAGCATACTTCTTCACAGCATAGCCGGTATATTCACGCCAGTCATTAAAACTGGTGGTAAAGTCGGCCGAACCGGTGATTCCTTCCCCTACCAAATCAATGATAGAAGCCGAACGGCGGAGGTCACCAGTGGGAAACGCTTCCACAAAATCAGGATTTACCGTCAATGCGCCCCATCCCTTGCAATAGGGAGCAGCATTAAGCTGGCGCATACCCAACATCACCTGCCAACGGTTGGAGTCATTATTCCCGTTATAATCCTGAGTAGCGGTAAATTTCAACGCAAGAATGGTTTCCTTGTTTCCATCACCGGCATATGTACCCTTCAAAGTTTCATAGTCTCCTTTTTCGGCCACTTTTGCAGAAGAAGCCGGCCATAAATTCTTGAATTGCGGTACCAAACCATATTCTCCTGAAGCGATTACGTCTTCTACAGCAGCCAAAGCTTCGGCACGAGTCACCTCTACAGGTTCTTCACCGTAATATCCGGTATAGAAAAGATAGGCACGTGCCAGCAAAGCCTCGGCGGCATATTTTGTAATATGTCCGTCGTTCTTGGTATAGTCGGCCTTGGGATAAGCGTCACCGGGAATATTCTCGATAGCATATTTTAAGTCAGTAAATATGGCACTGAACACCTCTTTGGCAGGTGAAGGAGCGCGATTTTCGTTTACCGGTTCCAGAAAGAGTGGGATATTCCCCCATAAACGAACCATATCCAGATAAAGCAATGCACGCAACGTACGACATTCGCCCATATAGATACCACGTTTGCTATCCGATTCATTCCATACAATCTGCTCTTCATGAGCTATCAGCTCGTTGCAACGATAGACGCCCGCATAATAATTTTTCCAGTCACCTTCGTATAGGTTGAGGTCAGCCGGCGATTGGGAGATGTCAAAACGGTCAATGGCCTGATAGCCACGTCCATCGGCATTTCCGGTAGCGCCAAAACACTCGGCACTCATCACCTCGGAAGCCATATAAAACCCTACCATCATGGCTGATGAAGTCTGGCGCCAACCATCATAACAACCTATCAGAGCACGATAAGCATCTTTTTCAGTCTTATAGAATGTACCGGTTGAAGATTCAGTCTTCGACGTAACATCGAGAAAACTGTCGGTACACGAAGCCAGTCCCAAACTCAGGAGCAGGACACTTGCCATAAATATATTTTTGTTTTTCTTCATATCAGTCTATATTTTAAAATTTCAAGTTAACACCAAACAATACGGTACGGGGACGGGGGTAATAACCTAAATCAACGCCCGATACCCAACCTTGTCCGTTATCTCCTTCGGGACCATAACCTATTTCCGGATCCATGCCGTCATATTTGGTAAATGTGAACGCATTCTGTACCTGAGCATAGATACGGCACTGGCTGATGACCTTACATCTCAGTAGCTTGGCAAAGTCGTAGCCCAAAGTAATGTTACTGATTCGCAGGTAATCACCATCCTGCACATAGAGGTCTGAGAACTGCCAGTTGAGATTCTGGTCTGTGACACGAGGTATGCGATTGCTGGTTCCCTCTCCTGTCCAACGTCCTAAAATTGCAGTAGTATAATTGGCTTGCTTGGAGGTATGGTTACGATAGCTCTGGACAATCTGCTGTCCGAAAGCACCGTTGGCCACTACAGAGAAATCAAGTCCTTTCCAGTTGAAACCGAGATTGAAGCCCATAGTGAAATCAGGAATACCGTTACCAAGATCGGTCTTGTCAAGCTCGTTCACCCGTCCGTCATGGTTGATGTCCACAAACTTCACGTCACCTGGTTGTACGTCAGCTTGCAGCACACCGTTACCAGCCTTAATCCAATCCTCTATTTCTTGATTGTTTTGGAATATGCCTGCTGTCTTGAAACCATAGAAATAACCGATAGGCTTACCATTCTCGGCACGATAGAATTCAGGAGTATTGTCATACAACTGGTTGGTAGAGCCATGAATGATACCATCGTCGTTAGGAATCTCTCCGACCTTATTCTTATTGTAGGCACCGTTGATACCGATATTGTAACTAAAGTCTTTGCCTATTTGGTCATTCCAAGTAAGATTGAGTTCCACACCGGTGTTTTTCACTCCACCGCCATTAATATAAGGAGCACCTGCTCCGGCAGTAGCAAGAATAGGAGCCACCACGAGCCAGTCTTTAGTATCTTTAATGTAGAAATCGAAATTAACACCCAGGCGACTGTTGAGGAATCGGGCATCAAGACCGATATTGGTCTGCTGTGAAGTCTCCCACTTGATGTCAGCATTAGCCAGACGACTAGGGTAAGCTCCCCAGTTGGTTCCGAGCTGTGCCGCAGCATCCGAGTCGCCGTAACCGCTGCCGAAAAGATAGTGTGTATTGGTACTCTTGATAGGAGCCAGATATTGGAATGCGTCAATGTTGGCATTACCCACTTGTCCCCAGCTGGCACGTATTTTCAGGAAGTCGAGCCAGTTTTGCGTACTTTCCATGAATTTTTCGTTAGTAATGGTCCATCCTGCCGATACCGAAGGGAAGTAACCAAAACGGTTGCCTTTGGCAAAGTTGCTCGAACCGTCTGCACGCAAAGTAGCATTGACCATATAAGTTTCTTTCCAGTTCCAACCCAATCGGCCGAAATAGGACACCTTGCGGCTCTCGGTATGCGGATTGCCACTGGCACCCAAGCCGTTGGTCGAATCGGAGGCCGTTCCGTTGCCCACAAAAGCATGCTCCCAATCATCAAAACCTTCTTTCAACATACCATTTTTAGCTTCGATATAAGTGCCCTCGTAACGATAGGCTTCCATACCCAGCAAGGCGTTGAACGAATGTTCTCCCATAGTCCAGTCATAAGAAGCCGTATTGGTCCATGTCATACCCAAAGAGTGATTGGCATTTTGAGATACGGTAGTACGTTCTTCATTATATATATATTGGCTGAACTTGTAGAGAGGCTTGAAACTACGGTATTCGCTGGAACCATAAACCACACCGAATACAGACTTTATCTTCAAATTCTTGACAGGCTGCAATTCAGCATAAACATTACCGGAAAAAGTAGCCGTTTTGTTCTCATTGTTGCTGTCGGTCATCATTAAACCATAAGGGTTTCCATCACCTTTATTCCAGTCACTGGTACTGGTGTCATTGTAAGGCGAATCATAAAGATTATTATCGCTATAGACAGGAGCGATAGGCGATGTTCCGAATGCACCGCGTAAGGTATTATTATATTGGTTGCCTACACTGATACCGTTATTCATCTTATATACAAAACTCACCTGCTCGCCCACTTTCAAAATATCCTTGAAAAGTTTGTGCTCGCTGTTCACACGGAAATTGTAACGCGAATAGTTAGACACATCCGAACCGCCGACAATACCTTCCTGACTCATATATCCTAACGAAAGGGCATAAGTGGAAGTTGCGCTTCCACCAGTGACACCCAGCGTATAGCTCTCCGTTGTGGCATTATCTTTGAACATAGTATCTACCCAATCCGTATCATACACATTGCCATTGGCATCGTAAATAGACTGGTATTGGCTCCAATCGTAAGCCGAAAGTCCGCTATTCAAAGCCTGCTCATCCATAATGGCCATATACTCTTTTGCATTCAGCATATTAGCCTTACGAGCTACATTCTGTATTCCATAATAAGCATCGAAACTAATCTGCGCTTTACCTTCGCGCCCTTGCTTGGTAGTAATAAGCACTACACCATTAGCACCGGCCGAACCGTAGATAGCCGCACTAGCCGCATCTTTCAGTACATCTATACTTTCAATATCGGCAGGATTCAAAGTAGAAATATCACCACCCACACCATCAATCAGATAAAGAGGAGCACTATTTCCCACGGTACCAAGACCACGGATACTCACTTTCATGTCAGCACCCGGTTGACCGGAAGTCGAAGCAATACTTACACCCGGTGTCTGTCCCTGCATAGCCTGCAAGGGATTGGTTGTATTCATCTTGGCTATTTCGTCACCCTTCACCTGAACAGTGGCACCCGTCACCAATTTCTTCTTCTGGACACCATAGCCCACTACAACCACTTCATCCAACATTTCCGTGTCCTCCTTCAGCACCACATTGATGACGGAAGAAGTACCTACCTTGATTTCCTGTGATTGATAACCGATGTAAGAAAACACCAGTGTCTGCCCTTGTTGGGCACTTACTGAATACCGGCCATCAATGTCGGTAATTCCACCCGTAGCGGTTTCTCTCACCTGCACGCTGACACCTATCAACGGCTCACTATCCGTAGCCGATGTCACAACACCCGAAATGGTCTTGTTTTGAGAAGGATTAGCCTGCAGGCTACTGATTGCAGGTACAAGAAACAAAAGTACCAATGCAACACGGCATAAACGCAGATTTATGCACTTTTCCAAGAATGTTTTTCTCATTGTACATTATTTAATGGTTAATATCAAAGATTCATTGTGTTCTTCAATTAATACCAAAGAACTCGGATGCAAATGTATGGAGGAACAAGAAAAGAATGTCGAGAAATTGTTACGAAGAGTATATGATTTCGTTAATCAAGGCTTCTAAAATGTTACTAAAAAAGGTATAATTTGTTTTCCGTCCCTTCTCTAAGCCTTTTGAAGAGGGGCTATTCTTCCCATTCCCCTCAATACCGGAATTGGTTTCACCTCACTTTTCCATCCCCAATATACTTTCTCCGGAGTACAAAGAACCATTTCTTTCTAAAAACGTTCTCAAGGAAGAACAACCTAAAGCTTAACAGATAATGAAAAAATTAGTAGTATTTGCAGTACTTGCCGCAATCGTGGCAAGCTGCGCCGATGACAATCCGCCCCAGATAGAAAAAAGCAGTGAGTTGGTATCACCACGACTTTTGATGGACGTGTCCACAGAAAGCGGACAAAGCCCGCTGACCGGCATACTGACCATCATGCCCTGCAAGGCGGGCACCTCTATTTATTATGGAAACTACATAAACCGGAAGCTGACACCTTTTTACGGTTACTACCAAGTTAAAGACGGAGCTTTCTATAACGATGGCGTCAATCGAGAGTTATCCTTACCCGCAGGTCTCTATAACATGATTTATTGGGGAACCCCTAAATACGAGGAGCCGATTTATGCACATCCTCTCATGAGGGACCCGGTCTACATCTTAGGCGAAGACATGTCCCGGCAACACTTCTCCCTATTCAAAATGGAAGCGGACACAACCTATTATCCGGTATTCGACCTGGTACACGCCGTCCAGCCTGCCAACATTGGAAGTGAGGACCTGAAAGCATCCCTCAAACGGGTAGTGACCGGACTGAAAGTAATCATCAAGGACAAGAACAACGGCATCCTCAGTTCGAGCATCGACAGCATGGTGGTGCGCATCACCAATATTGCTGGAGAACTGAATTTCTACACCGCCGCTCCTCAAGGAAGCCCACGCACAGTAGCCTTCCCTCTGGTCCGTTCCGTCGACGGTACACAAATGAGCAACGCCACCGTCATGCTCTTCCCTTCTTTCGGGAAACCGGAATTCCAGATGAGCATCATACTGAAAAATGGAAACGTGAAAAGTTTCAAGCAAACATTGAACGGACCTTTGGAAGCAAACTCCAAACTGACCCTGACCCTCACTCTGGGAGACATCTTTTCCGAAGAATCATCCGGAGAATTCACCCTTGACAACTGGAACGAGGAAAGCCAGACAATCGATGTCCCTTCATTGGATTGAGCTTGCAGCATCAAGGAAAGATAGAACGGTGCGCGTCCATCTTATAAAAAGGCAACGTGAACCAGAAAGTGGAGCCCTTGCCCAACTGTGACTCCACCCCTATCTCTCCTTTCAGTTCCTTCACAATGTTTTGCGAAATGGCCAGTCCCAGTCCGGTACCTTGCTTAAAGGAATCCAGCTTCACAAAGCGGTTAAAAATCCCCTGCGCATTCTCAGATGATATCCCCGTCCCGGTATCGGTGACATAAAAACGGATATAGCTATTTTCGGGCATTCCGTAACCAATGGTAATGCTACCGGCAGCAGTAAACTTCAGCGCATTACTGATGAAGTTATTGAATACCTGAGTAATTCTGCGCTGATCGGTATACAGCAGCAAACCGGGCAATGGCGTAACCGTGACCAGACGCACGTCTTTATTGGTCAGCCTGATACTTGTAGCCTGCTCTATCTCGGACACCATTTTATTGATATCCACGTTAGCATAGACATACTCCAATGTACCGGCTTCTATCTTCGACAAATCCAGAATGTCATTGATGAGCTGCAACAGCAGTTCATTATTCCGCTCTATAATATCGAGATACTCCACCCGTTCTTCCTCAGACACTTCCGTGGCCAAAATACTCGAAAAACCAACTATTGCATTGAGCGGAGTACGTATCTCATGACTCATATTGGCTAGGAAAGCCGATTTTATCCGGTTGGACTCCTCAGCCTCCTCTTTGGCCAGACGTAGCTTGCGCTCCATGATTTTCAAATCAGTAATGTCCCAAGCAGTATAAACAATCCACTTGCGACCATCAGAAAGCTTTATAAAATTATTGTTCTGGAAGGTAAACCGCTCCTCGTTCTTCTTGGTAAAAAAACGTCGTATACCTTCTTGTGGAATCCCCGTCTTGACCAACTCTTCATCCTCCTTCCTAATTAAAGCCGCAGCCTCTGGCATTGTTTCAAAATCCGTCTTGCCTATAGCCTCTCTGGCCGAACATTCAAAGAGTTCCTCTGCCTTTTTATTCCAAAAAGTATAGCGCATCCCATCATTCACATCCTTCACTTTTGCCGCAATGGGAAGATTATCAAGAATGCCTTCCAACAGTTGCAGATACCTCTCCCGGTCCCTTTCCCTCAATTTCTTCATCTGCCTCTGCATGAAGAAAAAGAAGAGGCACAGCACCAATGTACCTAAAAGAATGGAAATATAGACCATCTCTCTTTGAACAAACCCGTCGGGAATATCAAGCCTTTCCTGCAAGGTGAAAGCAGTATCGAAAAGTTCGGGGCTTTCAGCCATTTTGTCAGCCAATGCCGGATGAACAAAGATTATACAAAAAGAGAAGAATATCGTCAGTAACCGAATACTTCCGAGAGGTAAAAAAAGAGGAACATGTTTTGTCATAATTGGCAAACATTTAATAATTAAATAGTTAGATAAGATTCCAGCTACTGCAAATTTAGAAAAAAATAAATGCGAAAACAGTATCTACGAAATAAATTTGCATTTTACACCCATTATTTTGTATTTAATGCCGAGAAGAGAATATTTTGAGAATAACCCAATACAAAAGGATGATACAGCACAATCAGCTAATGCCTATATGAGCTTATCAGGAAGGAATCGTCGCTTTTCAAAACATGAGATTAAAACCTTTTTTACGTCCAGTATTGTATTTCTCAATCTCTGACGCAAATGATTTTTTCAGCTGCGCTGCCATAAAGTCCAAGAAAGGCTGACTGTTCTCATCTTCTTGCGACTGCCGCAAAGAAAGAATATAATCGCCCCTATCTTCTTTAAAGATTTTCGTCGGAAAAAGATGATGGCAGAACTGGATATAGTTCATCAACAAACGAGCCGTTCTCCCATTGCCATCTACCCACGGATGAACGGTTACCAAATTGAGATGAGCATTGAAACTCAATTCATATCGTTCCCGAAATGTTTCCATATTCTTTTGCTTTTCTCTCAATATAGAACAAAGTTCTTCTACTTTAGCGGGAACTTTAGGATAGCTCATATAAGAACACCCGCCCACCCCAGCAGTAACGCCGCACAAACGAAATTCACCTTTAGAAGAATCAAAAGAACCGCCCATTACATTATATACACTCCCAGTAGTACGCATTAGAGCAGCATTCAATTTTTGTAAGAAAACAGGCGTAATTTCCGCATTTTGTGCACTTTCTTCTTTGGCGAGTTCGTATGCCTTCTTCAAATCCTCATTCATCAGATGATAGACCAACGGCTTTCCTTTGGCTGTTACCCCCTCATCAAAAAGCAACTGGGTATCCAATTCGGTAAGTGTAGAGCCCTCAATAGCAGTAGAATGGGTAATAAGCGAATAGAGGTAGTACTTTTCATAGTCTACCGACTGACTGATACCAAGCCTCACAAATTCTTGATTCAGTACTTCTATCTCTTGCCAGATATCTGTTCCCATGAGCAAAGGGCATAAAGATAAGTATAAAAAGAAAGCGGGAAAAGCATTAAAACTTTCCCCGCTTCTTTATTTCGTACCCAGACCCGGGGTCGAACCGGGATGGAAGTGAATCCACTGGTGTTTGAGACCAGCGCGTCTACCGATTCCGCCATCTGGGCATGTTTGACTTCTCAAATGCGGTGCAAAGATACAGCTTTTTTCTAAACCTGCAATACTTTTCCTAAAAAAAGGCGAAAAAAACGATAAAACCTGCTTGAATCATTCCTTGTTTGTAAAATATGCAGTACATTAGCAGAAACTTTTAAAATCAATAGCATGGTAACCAATAAGGATAATTTCTGTGTAATCATGGGCGGAGGAATCGGTAGCCGTTTCTGGCCATTCAGCCGCAAGACACTTCCAAAACAGTTTCTGGATTTCTTCGGTACGGGACGTTCCTTGCTGCAGCAAACCTTCGACCGCTTCAAGCAGGTAATCCCCATGGAAAATATACTTATCGTAACAAATGACTTGTATGCCGACCTTGTAAAAGAACAGCTTCCCGAACTTAAACCCGAACAGATTCTACTGGAGCCGACACGCAGGAATACAGCCCCCTGCATTGCGTGGGCTTCCTATCATATCCGCGCCTTGAATCCGAACGCCAATATAGTGGTAGCTCCTTCGGACCACTTAATCCTGAAGGAAGGCGAATTTCTGGCAGCTATCGAAAAAGGGCTGGACTTCGTTTCCCAATCGGACAATCTGCTGACACTCGGCATCAAGCCCAACCGTCCGGAAACCGGATATGGCTATATACAAATAGCCGAAGCCGCCGGTGATAATTTCTACAAGGTAAAAACCTTCACTGAAAAGCCCGAACTGGAACTGGCAAAAGTATTCGTGGAAAGTGGAGAATTCTATTGGAACTCTGGTCTGTTCATGTGGAACGTAAATACCATCATCAAGGCAAACGAAGCCCTGCTGCCCGAGCTGACTTCCAAACTGGCCCCCGGCAAAGATGTGTATGGAACAGTCCAAGAGAAACAATTCATTGATGAGAACTTCCCTGCTTGCCCCAATGTCTCCATAGACTTCGGCATCATGGAAAAGGCAGACAATGTATATGTGTCATTAGGCGATTTCGGCTGGTCTGATTTAGGAACCTGGGGGTCTTTGTATGATTTGTCTCCCAAAGATGAAGCAGGCAATGTAGCCTTAAAATGTAAATCCCTCATTTATAATAGCAAAGACAATATCGTGGTGCTGCCCGACAACAAACTTGCAGTTATCGACGGTTTGGAAGGTTATCTCATAGCCGAGTCGGACAATGTATTACTGATTTGCAAGAAAGATGAAGAACATACCATCCGCAAATATGTGAATGATGCCCAGATAAAACTGGGAGAGGAATACATTTAAATTAAAAATTAAAGGATAGGTGCCGAAGGCAAAAAAATAGCGGGAGCTGGATGAAGTCCAACTCCCGCTTCCGTTTATTTAGGGGAGGAAAATAAACCGATTAAAGCACTGCACGGATAGCTTCTGCCACAGCCTTGAATTCTTCGTCCGTCAGTTTCAGTTTGGGATTGGAGAAAAGCATATCTTTTTCGTTCTGCATAGGAATCAAATGTATGTGCGCATGAGGCACTTCCAGCCCCAATACCGCTTCTCCTACCTTTCTACACGGAAAGGCCTTGCCGATGGCAAGCGCCACTCTCTTGGCGAAAACATGCATCGCCGCCAAATCCTCATCGTTCAAATCGAAGATATAATCCACTTCCTGCTTGGGAATGACCAATGTATGACCTTTTACCAACGGATTGATGTCAAGGAACGCAAAGAATCTGTCATCCTCCGCCACCTTGTAGCAAGGTATTTCACCTGCGATAATTCTACTGAATATTGTTGCCATAGCTATAAATTATAAAATAAGGCAAGCCCGTATGCGGACCTGCCTTCCTTTAAAAGGATATGTTCACTACTTCCAGGTTAATCATGCCCTGCGGAACTTTAATTTCTGCGATGTCACCTACTTTCTTGCCAAGCAGACCTTGTGCAATCGGAGTATTGACGGAAATCTTTCCTTCCTTCAGATTGGCTTCACTTTCGGAAACGATGGTATAAACCATCTTCATGCCATTCTTCACGTTCTTAAGCTCTACCTTATTGAGAATCTGTACAGAATCGGTTTTCAACTTCGACTCATCAATAATCTTAGCGTCGGCAATGGTCAGCTTCAAGTTGTTAATTTTCATCTCAAGCATACCTTGAGCTTCCTTGGCAGCGTCATACTCTGCATTTTCCGACAAATCACCTTTGTCACGCGCTTCGGCAATGGCAGCCGATATTTTGGGACGTTCCACCGTCTCCAGGTGTTTCAATTCGGCCATCAATTTCTTGTAGCCGTCTTCTGACATATAAGCCATACTTTTTCCTCCTTAAATGTTATGTTAGTTTTTAATGGTACTATAAACAAAAAAGAATTCCAACATGGTCAGCATGCTGGAACCCTCTTTCCGATTTTCCTTTGCAAAGATAGCCTTTTATACAATGCGTGTCAAGCATAAAAGGCTGCTTTGTAACATATTTAAACGAAAACTTCTTATTTATAACATGTTACAGCAATGCTTTCACTGCCGCCTCCAGGTCTTTAATGCTCTCTCCACGGGCACTCAACTCATTGTTCTTGTTGACCAGGAACACAGAAGGCACATTCTTCACATTATAAGAAGCCGCTATAGACGAATAAATTCCATTGCCGTCGCGCACACAAATCCAAGGTAGATTGTCGGCAGTTGTTTTCCAATAGTGCTCGTCTGCATCCAGAGAAACCTGATAGATTTCCAATCCCTGGGCGGCATACTTGTCGTACAAGTCGCGCAACATATAATTATGTGTAGCAGAAACGGCACTCTGATAAACAGTGAAGTCCACAATAACAGCCTTGCCCTTCAGTTCGCTCAACTTACGTGTATTGCCCTTCATGTCACGCAGGTTAATGTCGATGATGCCGGTTTCGGAAATTGCCTCTTCGGGGATTTCCACCACCTTCTGCTGCGGAGTACGGGTATTCTTCATTCCCTTTATCACAATATTGTAGAGGTTCTTGGAGCGGTCGGCATCCGGATAATAATTGTTCAGGCTGGTTGCCACGGCTGCAAAACACTTAATGTCTTCCTTATTGTTCAGAGGGTCGAAAATCAAATAATTATTCAACTTCTGGAACAAGGCGAAATAGGCAGCAGCCGTATTGGGAGCGGCAAAAATATAGCTGATTTTCACTTCATCCTTATAGTTCTTCAATAAAGAGGCAAGACTGTCCTCAAAAACATCGGCACCTATCTTATGTGCCTGCACCGACTGCAGCAATGCATTCACATTATCCTGAAGCTTCATCTGCTTCAGCGTCAAGTCCTTTATCTTCGAGCTATTCGGAGAACCTTCCACTGTATAGGCAGTGGCGAAATCGGTATAAGGTGCCTTTACCAAAACCGTTTCCGTCGAATCTACCGAGAAATTAATAACCTTGTCGTCTACCCGCAGACGGTAAAATTCCGGAGACACCGGACGTACCTGCTTGAAGTGGAAAGAGCCATCCCCTTCCAGTTTTACAGAATCCAAAGGAACAATACCTTCCAATGCCGAGGCTTCCAAATAAAGCATCTTGCCGTCGGCACCAGACACTTCACCCTCTACTTTGAATTTCGGTTCGGAATTACATGCACCCAATGCTATTGCAGCAAGTGCCATAAAAAAGATTTTCTTCATATCGTATCTTCAGTTTTGTTTTGCAAACGTGCCTGCAAATATACTTCTTTTCAAGTTCAGTCAAAGCATTTTCCCTCGTTCTTCCATATAGAAAACTGCAAAAAACAACTAAATACAAACTTTTTATCTCATTCCCACCATTTTACATGAATAAATTATGTATCTTTGCACGAATTTTGAAAGAAAATTAGATATAAAACATTTTTTATGATTAACCCAATTGTTAAGACGATCGAGCTTCCTGATGGCAGAACCATCACGCTCGAAACGGGAAAGCTGGCAAAACAGGCAGACGGTTCTGTAATGCTTCGTATGGGCAACACCATGCTTTTAGCTACTGTTTGTGCCGCCAAGGACGCAGTTCCCGGAACAGATTTCATGCCATTACAGGTAGAGTACAAAGAAAAATTCTCCGCATTCGGACGTTTCCCCGGCGGTTTCACAAAGCGCGAAGGACGCGCTTCTGACTACGAAATCCTCACTTGCCGCCTCGTTGACCGTGCTCTCCGCCCCTTATTCCCTGATAATTTCCATGCAGAGGTATACGTAAACATCATTCTTTTCTCAGCAGACGGCGTAGATATGCCCGACGCTCTGGCCGGACTCGCAGCTTCTGCCGCACTTGCAGTTTCAGATATCCCCTTCAACGGACCTATTTCCGAAGTACGCGTAGCACGCATCAACGGACAATTCGTCATCAACCCTACCTTCGAACAACTAGAACAAGCCGATATGGACTTGATGGTGGGCGCCACTTACGAAAACATCATGATGGTGGAAGGCGAAATGGACGAGGTTTCCGAGCAGGACTTGCTGGAAGCGATGAAGGCCGCACACGAAGCCATTAAGATTCAGTGCAAGGCACAGATGGAACTGGCAGAAGAAGTAGGCTCTACCGTGAAACGCGAATATTGCCACGAAGTGAACGACGAAGAACTCCGTAAGGCCGTTCACGACGCTTGCTACGACAAGGCTTATGCCATTGCCGCTTCCGGAAACAAGAACAAGCACGAACGCATGGATGCTTTCGATGCCATCCGCGAAGAATTCAAGGCACAGTTCTCCGAAGAAGAACTGGAAGAAAAGGCAGCCCTCATCGACCGTTACTATCACGATGTGGAAAAAGAGGCGATGCGCCGTTCCATTCTGGACGAAGGCAAGCGCCTTGACGGACGTAAGACGACCGAAATCCGTCCTATCTGGTGTGAGACCAGCTACCTGCCCGGCCCTCACGGTTCCGCTATCTTTACACGTGGCGAAACACAGTCTTTGTCTACTGTGACTTTAGGCACCAAGTTGGACGAGAAGATTATCGACGACGTATTGGAACACGGAAAAGAACGTTTCCTTCTGCACTACAACTTCCCTCCGTTCTCTACGGGCGAAGCCAAGGCACAGCGCGGTGTAGGCCGTCGTGAAATCGGCCACGGCCATCTGGCATGGCGTGCATTGAAGGGTCAGATTCCTGCAAACTATCCGTATGTAGTACGCGTGGTATCTGATATCCTCGAATCAAACGGTTCTTCTTCCATGGCTACCGTATGTGCCGGAACTCTGGCATTGATGGATGCAGGTGTGAAAATCAAGAAACCGGTATCAGGTATCGCCATGGGATTGATTAAGAATGCAGGCGAAGACAAATATGCCGTATTGTCCGATATCCTCGGTGATGAGGACCACTTGGGCGACATGGACTTCAAGGTGACCGGAACAAAAGACGGTATCACCGCCACTCAGATGGACATCAAAGTGGACGGTCTGTCATACGAAATCCTCGAAAAGGCATTGCTGCAGGCTAAAGAAGGCCGCGAATATATCTTGGGCAAAATCACCGAGTGCATTGCCGAGCCTCGCGAAGACCTGAAACCTCACGCTCCGCGTATCGAGACAATGACCATTCCCAAGGAATTCATCGGTGCTGTCATCGGCCCTGGTGGAAAGATTATCCAAGGTATGCAGGAAGAAACCGGTGCTACCATTACTATTGAAGAAGTGGACAACATCGGTAGAATCGAAATCGCCGGTACCAACAAGAAGAGCATCGATGATGCTATGCGTATCATCAAAGGGATTGTAGCTGTCCCCGAAGTAGGCGAAGTCTACAAAGGCAAGGTACGCTCCATTATGCCTTACGGTGCATTCGTTGAATTCCTGCCGGGTAAGGACGGCTTGCTCCATATCTCCGAAATCGACTGGAAACGTCTGGAAACAGTAGAAGAAGCCGGTATCAAGGAAGGTGATGAAATTGACGTAAAACTTCTCGACATCGACCCGAAGACCGGAAAATTTAAGCTGTCACGCAAAGTATTGCTTCCGAGACCGGAAAGACAAGAAAGACCGGAAAAGAAATAAGAAATCTCTTATTCTTTAAGTATATAAAGCCTGGTGGAACCCCATCAGGCTTTCTTTTTGTCAATACTGCCAGAAATGGCTCTGAAAAAACAAGGCATAATGCTTGCATATTCCAAAAAGATTATGTTTTTTTGCTATGTAAAGCCTTATATTCCATAAAGAACCTCAATTAATGTCCGGTTTAAGGAGCCTACATACTATGAATCTTTTCTCACGCTTTTTCCAGGAAAACCAAGAAAAGTTTCTGGCTTTTGCTTATTCTTATCTCAGGGATAAAGCAGAAGCGGAAGACGTTGTGATGGAATCCATGATTGCCTTATGGGAAAACCGAGACCGCTGGGAAGAAAACAGTAACCTGCATGCCCTGCTGCTGACTATCATAAAGAACAAAGCCCTGCACGTACTCGAGCACAAGCAGGTGCGTCTGCGAGCGGAAGAAACCATCAGCAGCCACAACCTGCGCGAACTGGACTTACGCATCTCCACCTTGAAAGCCTGCGAACCGGACCAGATATTCAACACGGAAATACAGCATATCGTAAATAAGACCTTACAGGAAATGCCCGAGCAAAGCCGGAAGATATTCATGTTGAGCCGATACCAGAACCTGGCAAACAAGCAGATTGCCGATAGTCTGGACATATCACTTAAAACCGTAGAGGCACACATCACCAAAGTGCTGCGGATTCTCCGGCTGAGACTGAAAGATTATCTTGTTACCATACTCATAATATTAATATCCTAAAAAATGCTTCTACGGAATAGGGTTACCGCCCACTTTCCGGTTATATATACAAAAGGTAAAAAGAGCACGTTTTAGAAAAGAAATAAATTATTGACAATGAACCAAGAGCTATTATATAAATATTTCAAAGGTATTACTTCCGTTGAAGAAGAAAAGATGATACTCGACTGGATAGACGCCTCGGATGAAAACCGGGACATCTTCCTGAAAGAGCGCATGATATACGACATTTCCTTGTTCTCGGACAAGCAGGGAAACAATGAAAAGAAAACGGTGCGCATCATGCCGATGCTCCGCTGGGCGGCCCGTATAGCCGCCGTCACCATTGTCGCCATTGCCGGTTATTTCATCACCTCCGACTTTTTATATAACAAGGAGGTGCAGTTGCAAACAGTCACTGTGCCTGCCGGACAACGGGCCCAAATTACCCTCGCCGATGGAACACGCGTATGGCTGAACTCCAAGTCCACCATGAAATATGCCGCCAACTTCGGACGCAACGAACGAAATGTGGAATTGGACGGAGAGGCCTACTTTGAAGTAGCCAAAAACAAGAATATCCCATTCTATGTACATACAGAAACGAACAAGGTAAAAGTTGTAGGAACGAGTTTCAACGTCTGTGCCTACAGTGGGAGCCATGAGTTCGGAACCACATTGGTGGAAGGTATCGTCGATATCTATCCGGCCAACAGCAGCCAGATAATCACCAGGTTGCAGAAAGACGAGGTATTTCTCAATGAAAACGGAAAATGTAGAAAGGCCGTCCTTCCTTCCTATGAATATCTACGCTGGAAAGAGGGACTATACTGTTTTGACGACGCTCCATTCAGCGGTATCCTCGGTAGACTGGAGAAATACTATAATGTAAAGATAACCGTTGCCAGTCCTCAACTGCTGAACTACGGCAGCTTTACCGGCAAGTTCAGAGAGCAGGACGGCATCGAACATATACTGCGGACCATCTCGAAAGACCATCCTTTCAAGTTCCGCATCAACGAAGAAAAGGATTCAATTGTTATATATGAGTAAGAAAAAAAGATCGGAAAGTACCCCCATACTTTCCGATCCGAAACAGTCAAAAATCGACCTTAATCAATTTATTAACTTAACACAGTGACAAAGATATGAGAAAAATTTTGTTGATGAGGCTTTTTTATCTAAAAAAATTAGATTTTAAGCAATTATTGCAAACCTATGAAAATCACATTATTCCTTCTCCTGCTTGTTATATTTCAGGTGTACAGCGGGAACTGCTACTCTCAGAATGCCAGGGTCAGCATTCAAAATGCCCGGCTGAGAGTAGGGCAAGTTCTCGAGCAAATTGAATCGCAAACAGAATACTTATTTGTATATAACAAACAGAACGTCGATGTACGCCGTACCGTCGACATCAATGCAAGCAACCAAACTGTTTCCGAAGTACTTGACCAAATGTTCAAAGGGACAGACATCAAGTATGTGATGGAAGGCAAAAACATCGTTTTAACCAAAAACAGCAGGAGTGCTGAGGATAAGACAGACACTCTGCAGGAAATGGCTACTGTAAGAGGAAAGGTGACGGACTCCAAAGGCGAACCGATTATCGGTGCCAACATTCTTGAAAAAGGGACCGCCAATGGTGTTATCACCAATACCGAAGGAGAATTTAGTATGAATATCCCTCCTTATGCCACTATTGTCGTATCCTACATCAGTTATGAACCGCAAACCATTGCCCTGAACGGTAGAAATAATCTCCACATCCGGATGGAAGAAAAGAGCCTCGCCCTGGAGCAAGTAGTGGTAACCGCCATGGGTATCCAGAAGAAAATGTCCTCATTGACCTATTCTACCCAACAAATAAGCAGCAGTGAGCTGACCCGTGCCAAAGAGCCGAACATGATTAATACACTGGCAGGAAAGACGGCCGGAGTACAAATCAATAAAACCGCCAATTTAGGAGGTTCTGCCAAAGTCGTCATTCGCGGTGCACGCTCTGCATTTGCCAGCGGCAACAACCAGCCCTTGTACGTAATTGACGGTGTTCCTATGCTGAACAGCTCAACAGAATCCACCTCCACCGTAATCGGCGGTAACTACGATGGATTGAACCGTGATGCCGGTGACGGGATTTCCAACCTGAATCCGGACGACATAGAAAGCATCAACATCCTGAAAGGTTCTTCTGCCGCCGCGCTTTATGGTTCGCAGGCAGCTAATGGCGTCATTCTGATCACCACTAAAAAGGGAAAGGCCGGACTGCAGCGCGTTACATTCTCCTCCAACCTGACCGTAAGTCACGCCATCAGTACCCCCGAATTCCAAAATACATACGGCCGGAACGAAGATGGCGGTACGGCAAGCTGGGGTACAAAAGGCAATGTAACGGACTATGACAACATAGGCGAATTCTTCAGCAATGGCATCACCACTTTCAATTCGCTGGCCATCACTACCGGAAATGAAAAGGTACAAACTTATTTCTCATACGCCAACACCACGGCTAAAGGAATTGTGGACAATAACAAACTACAGAAGAATAACCTGAACCTACACGAAACGGCCAGCCTCTTCAACAACAAGCTGAAACTGGACGGCATTGCAACACTAATGACCCAAACCGTCAAGAACTCCCCTGCTACCGGCGGCTATTATCTGAATCCGCTGGTCAGCTTGTACAGTTTCCCACGTGGCGTAGACATGAGCACTTACAGAGAAAACTTTGAAACGTGGAATGCCGACCGCAATATGATGACACAAAACTGGATTGAAAAGAATGGAGATGGTACCGTCAGTGAATGGGGACAGAATCCCTACTGGCTGAAAAACCGCGTGCTCAGTGGCTACAAGCGTTATCGCGCTGTGGCATCGGCCAGAGCCAATCTGCACATTACGGACTACTTCAACCTGCAGGTACGGGGTAATGTGGATTATATCAGTGATAAATTCGACAATAAGATGTATGCCACTACAGCTCCCAACATCGCCGGCAAATACGAGGACAAGGAAAACGGACGTTACATCTGGTCGGACAGCCAGGAAATCCAAGTCTACGGTGACGCAATGGTCTTGTTCAACAAGGAATTTGATGACTTTTCCCTCAATACGGCACTGGGAGCCAGCATCAACATGAGTAAAGTCAATTCACTGACAATAGACTCAAGGCTTGCTTCCCTCTACAAACCGAATGTATTTACCGTCCCCAATGTAGTGATGGACTCCAAAGCAGCCGTAAATCAGAGCATCGACAGCAAACGCACGCTCCAATCAGTATTTGCCACCATGCAGTGGGGCTGGAAAGGACTACTATACTTGGACATTACCGCACGTAACGACTGGTCATCCACATTAGCCCACACAGACAGCAAGAATACCGGATTCTTCTATCCCTCCATAGGAGCTACCTGGATTCTTAACAAAACCTGCTCCCTGCCCAAATGGATAAGTTTTGCAAAAGTGCGCGCTTCATGGGCGGAAGTCGGTAATGACCTCCCGATAGGAATCACCAATCCGGTAGACATCATCATGGTAGGCGGCAGTATCAATGTAAATACCGTAGAACAGCGCGGTGACCTAAAACCGGAAATCAGCAGCTCCATCGAATTCGGTACAGAATGGCGCTTCTTCCATCACCGCTTCGGGATAGACTTCACTTGGTATCAGACCAATACCAAGAACCAGTTGTTGAGAATGGACAATCCTACGGGCTCCACCTATAAATACCGGTATGTCAATGCCGGAAAAATACGTAACCAGGGTTTTGAGCTGACGGTAGACGCCACTCCGCTACTATACAGAAACTTTTCGTGGAAGAGTCTCATCAACATGTCCGCCAACAAGAACAAAGTAGTGACCCTGCATCCTGACTATCCGGAATTTTCCTACTACGAAGAAGGTTTCAACGCAGGCTATCAGATGCGTGTCAAAGAAGGAGGCAGCCTGGGGGATATTTATGGAAATGCTTTCCGCCGTAACGAGGATGGCAGCATCATGGTTGATGAAACCAGCAAAAGGCCTTTGGGAAATACCGGAAACAAGGATTTGCTTGGGAATGCCAATCCTGACTTCACGATGGGATGGAGCAACACACTTACCTACAAGGACCTGGAGCTCTATTTCCTGATAGATTTCCGCTTTGGCGGCGAAGTCATGTCACTGACACAGTCTGAGTTGGATGCCAACGGCGTGACCAAAGTCACCGAAGATGCCCGCGCCCGAGGATATGTAGAATACCAGGGACAGAAGTTCAACGACCCGAGAGCATTCTACAGCGCAGTAGGCGGCAGAAATGCCATCTCCGAATATTATATGTACGACGCAACCTGCATCAGACTCCGTGAAGTATCACTGAGCTATTCTTTCCCGAAAACGATACTGGAAAACAGTAGATTCATAAAGGGAATCGACGTATCATTGGCAGCGCGCAACTTGTGTTTCTTAAAGAAGGAAGCACCGTTCGACCCCGATGCAGTAATGTCCGTAGGCAACAACAATCAAGGAGTAGACGTGTTTGGCATGCCTACTACCCGGAATATCGGCTTTAACCTAAGATTAACCTTTTAAAATGAATACCTTATGAAAAACAAGTGCATCATATTCCTTTTCTGCCATAGCATATTGCTGCTTGCAGCTTGCACCGGCGGTTTTGAGAACGACAACGAAATCAAGGGAGGTTTCTCGGACGACAAAAAGGAAATAGATTTCCAGAACCTGACTGCTCCATTCGAACCCATACAGTCGGGTATCTACTTCAATATAGGTTCTGTTGGCTTAAATTGGGTATGGCAGATGACACAATCCCTGAACCATGACATGTTCTCCGGCTACTTCATGGACCCTATTCCTAAATTCATGAAATCCAACGCCTGCTACAACCTGAACTCAGGCTGGACCAATGCCGCATGGCAATGTACTTACGGATATGTCTACACGGAGGTGCAGAAGGCAGAAAAGAACTTTTATGGCAATGACAACTTGAAAGGCTACCTCGGCATTACCGAAATTTTGAAAGTGGAACTGATGCACCGCATTGCCGATACATACGGTCCGCTGGTCTACCATCAACTGGGTGAGACACCCCGGGTTTACGGACTGCAAGAAGCCTATACACGCTTCTTTGCAGACCTGGACGAAGGGCAGCAATTGATAAGGGAATACCTGGACGAGGGCGGTGACAACAACAAATTCAAAGAGTATGATATGCTGACCAACGGCAAGACCTTGAAGGAGTGGTTAAAGTTTGCCAACTCACTACGTTTGCGCCTTGCCATGCGCATCTCCAATGTGGATGCAACACTTGCCAAAGACCAAGCAACCAAAGCACTGAATGACAATCAAGGTGTACTGGAAGGTGCAAGGGAAACCATCGCTGTAATGGGCAAGAACTATATCAATCCTTTGTGTGCCGTTGCCGGTTGGGGTGAAGTCTACATGAATGCCTCGATGGAATCCATTATCAACGGTTATGAGGACCCGCGTGGCAAGAAATGGTATAACACCGCCCTTCTCGAAGGTTATCAAAAACAGTTGTTAGGCATTCCCATCGGGTTACCCATGAAAGACGGTGACGCCAACATTTACAGTTTTTGCTCTTCCCTCAACACAAGTACCATCGGCGAAAAGACCGGAGCCGTATTGATGAGTGCGGCAGAAGTCTGGCTGCTCAGGGCCGAAGCAGCCCTCCGTGGCTATACCAAAGAGAATCCCCGCACATGCTATGAATACGGGGTAAGTACTTCATTTACACAGTGGGACTGTGCCGGTGCCTCCGAATATCTGGAAAGCGACAAAACCCCTGCCGATTATAAAGATGTAGTCTCAGGCGGCAAGGTAGGCAAGGACATGAAAGCCTTGATTACCATATCCCCCAAATGGGAAGAAGATGCAGACATAGAGACGAAACTCGAAAAGATTATTACCCAGAAGTGGCTGGCATGCTGGCCCGAAAGTTATGAGGCATGGGCTGAGCAACGCCGTACCGGATACCCCAAACTTTTCAAGGTCCAAAACAACACCGGAAAAGTGATTGATACGGATATCATGATCCGCCGCCTTCCGTTCTCAACGGACGCCGCCACTGCCGACCCGGCACAATACGCCACCCTCACGGAAAAACTGGGTGGCGCAGATAACGGCGCCACCCGCCTTTGGTGGGATACGGGGAAAAACTCTTTCTAGAACAGACTCCACGCAACCGTAAGCCCTGCCATCACAATGGCTACCATGCTCATCAGCTTGATTAGGATATTCAAGCTCGGACCGGATGTGTCCTTGAACGGGTCTCCTACGGTGTCACCCACGACTGTAGCCTTGTGGACTTCACTGCCTTTGCCGCCAAAGTTGCCTTCTTCCACATACTTTTTGGCATTATCCCATGCACCACCGGCATTTGCCATGAAGATGGCAAGCACGAAACCACTGCTCAATCCGCCAATCAGCAGGCCGAGCACACCGGGAACACCGAAAATAAGTCCCGTCGCAATCGGAGCAATGATAGCTATCAGTGACGGAATCACCATCTCGCGTTGCGCCCCTTTCGTCGAGATTGCCACACAACGCTCATAATCAGGCTCCGTTTCTCCCGTAAGGATTCCCTTGATTTCGCGGAACTGGCGGCGCACTTCGTCTACCATATGGGCCGCTGCACGCCCTACCGCATTCATCGTCAATCCACAGAAAAGAAATGCCATCATCGAGCCCAGAAACATACCGGAAAGAACTTTCGGATTCATCAGCGTCACATCGTAGTGATGCATAAAGTCGAAGAAAGTGGCATCTTGAAGAGCCACGGCATCGCCATGAGGAAGCGACAGTTCGGTAGTCCCGAGGCGGGTCAGCCCGATACGGATTTCCTCGACATAAGAGGCCAGCAAAGCCAATCCCGTCAAAGCGGCGGAACCGATGGCAAAGCCTTTGCCCGTAGCGGCTGTAGTATTGCCCAAGGAGTCAAGCGCATCGGTACGCTTACGCACCTCTTCACCCAGACCGGACATTTCCGCATTGCCACCCGCGTTGTCAGCTATCGGTCCGTAAGCATCTGTAGCAAGCGTGATGCCCAATGTAGAAAGCATACCTACTGCGGCAATGCCAATACCATAGAGCCCCAGACCCACATTAGAGAAGTCGAAGCCCGAAGCAAAGAGATAAGAAGCAATGATACCTATCACCACGGCAATCACCGGAATAGCCGTAGAAAGCATTCCCAAGCCTATACCGGAAATTATGACTGTCGCCGGACCGGTCTTTCCGCTTTCACTCAGCTTTTGGGTAGGACGGTAGGATTGGGAAGTATAGTACTCCGTAGACCGCCCGATGATGATACCTACTATCAAACCCACTATCACGGAGCAGGAAATCCACAGCCAGTTGTCCAACTTCAGCAACCACAGGATAAAGAAAGTGGCGACAACTATCAAAATAGAGCTGAGATTAGTACCGAAAGCCAGTGAGTTCAGCAAGTCCTTCATCTTCGCATTCTCTTTGGTACGCACGGAGAAGATACCGATAATGGAAAGCAATATTCCGACGGCTGCAATCAGCATC
>NZ_JBCNZM010000023.1:0-46155 GCF_040227615.1 Bacteroides sp. RTP31139st1_H2_RTP31139_211217
GTTCATAATAATTGAGGTTTGATTGTATTCACTGCCGCAAAGCTACAACCAAACCTCAAAGTGTAAAAGGTGCATTTGTTCGAATGCTTACTCTATACAATACTCCCCTGATACTCCGAAAGGAAGTTGCAAATATTTCCGAAGGGGAGATAGAATATTCTCGGAAGAAGAATAAATCACAGAACCATTTTGGGAAATGGCAATTTCCACTACCCCGATTCCTTCCATAAAATCCAATTCCACGGAATAATTAGAATCTTCAACGAATACAACAAATGGCACTAATGGTATAACGGAACGGCTTCCATCTTCTTTTCCCGTAGTCAGAATTTCAAAAGGAATATCATTTGAATGCAAAAAGACTTCTTCTTTTCCAGAAGCAATACTTATGTCGACCAAAGGATTAGCATCGACCTTTAATAAAGAAAATAACAACAATACAGATAAGATAATTTTCAGTTTCATAGTCTTTCATTTTTTATTTATACAAAATTAGGGACTATTCAACAATAATTCAGCAATAACTATGCGGACAAAAATAGGGTAGGTAATAAATTATATATCAACACACTACAAAGAAACATATAGGACAAAAAAACGTTTTTTTCTCAATACATCATTATCATTTGCTCTAAAGAATCATTCTTAGTAAGTCCTAAATCTGCTTTTAGTCTTTGTCTGTTTTTATATATGGATTTCATTTCACAATCAAAAACAATCATTAATTGCTTGTTAGAGAATCCCACTTTCAGCAACGCAGCCAACAATAATTCATTTTTTGTTAAATCAAACTCTTGTTTAAGTCGAGTAATAAAATTCGCATGAACCAAATCCAGAAAGTCAAATATATGTTGCCGTTCAGCAATAGTCATATTACTAATAATCAAATTTCCTTGCTTCAATTCCTCTAATACAAACAAGGCGTCAACACTCGAATTCTCACATACTCGCTTATTTTCTGCTATTAAACAAAGGATTTTTCTATTCAGGATTCCTATTTCCTCTTTTTTAGCCTGACGTTCTTGTAAGCTCACATTCTCCAATTCTGCAATTCTACAAGCATATCTATTAATAATTGCATTATTATTTCCAATAATCTCGACATTACGCAACAATTTTGTTCGATACCTTTTCCTAACCAGAAAGAAAGCGATGATGCCCAACCCTAATATGAATACAAATAAAAACAAATAAAAATAAGTCTGTTTCTCATTTTCCAGCCTTATCTGTTTATTTTCCAAAATAAGCTTATCATTTTCATACTTATTCTGCAAATCCAACAACTGCTTTTGCAGTTCAGCATTACGAGTCACCTCTAATAATGAATCAGACTTCTCTTTATACAAAAACGCTTTCAAATAATTACCATCTTTTTTATGCATATCAGCCAAATAGTAATATGCACCCGAAGACACAAAAATATTAGTTGCATTGATACAAGTAACAAAACAATCTTCAGCTTTTTTCTTTTGACCTACTTCAGAATAAACACGTCCCAAAGACAAACTATAACGATATTTATCATTTAAATTATCACAAACTTCCATTGCATTTGAAAAATACTCTATTGCTTGTGGATATCGTTTTTCATTATTGGCAATAAGTCCTAATAAATGTAGAAAAGATGCCTTCATACCACTAACAGTGTCACTCAACACAAGCCCTTTTTCAGCATACCAACCTGCACTATCATTATGATGTACCGAAAAATAGCCTCTTGCCATATTCCTATAACCATATAAAATACGACGTCTGTCACTCGCCAGTTCATAGTACCTGATAGAATGTTTAAAATTGTCTATAGAATTTTCATACAATCCTTGAACCGAGTTCAAATACCCTATATATTCCCAGACCATCCCTTGTACTTTATAATCCCTAGTTTCTTCCAAGAGACTCGATGCTTCCAGATAAGCCTGCATAGCATCTGAGAAGCGCTCCTTTAACAACATCACTTTTCCATAATAAAAGTAAGCCTTCCCTGCCTTCAATTTATCACCTTCCTGTTTATAATATTCTACCGCTATCATTATCAATGAGTCTGACTGCAAATTATCCAAATAGTTTTTATCCAAAGCCTGCGTTAAAAGCAAAGCATAATCTGCTCTCTGTTGTCCTCTCATACATTCGGGACATTCAATTTGACTCAGAAGCGACAAGGCACTATCAGGAAATAATTCCATACACGCTTCCACACGTCTTAAGACATTATTGTCCTCTTTTTCTTGTACACATGAGATAAACAATACAAGAATCATCAATAAATTAATTCCATTTTTCATCCCGGCATTCATAGCTCGCATATTTTAGCTTTCAGATAGCACATCTCTCCAATACCGAAAGGCAAGAATGGGTATAGGCTAATATGCCTTTCCTCGTTACTCTCTATCACACAATCTTGGCAAACAGCTCCAAATGCTCATCCACATAGCCGGCAACCAAAGCTGTATATTCCTCCTCTTTTTCCAAAAATTCATCTTCCAGTTCATCGAAAGCCTCATATTGCTCGTACATTGCCATAAATTCCTCGTCTGTGCGTTCGCGTTCCAAGTCGTCACGATGGCTATCGTATATTTTCTTGGCAGCATAAACCAACTTGCTCAAATCGCCCACTCCCCACAAACGCATCACTTTGGCAAACGGATTGTCGAAAATATAACCGCCATAACCATTTTGAATCAGTTGGCAGAAGCCCCCTTCCATCACTTCATCACGGAATATCTGATAGGCCAACAATGAATGCTGTTCACCGGTAAGCAAAGACATCGTCCCGGCAGTCATTTCTCCGCCTATTTCTTTCTTATAAGCACCGGTGAATACGCCGATGAATGCATCCATCCCTTCACCGGCAGCCTGGCGCAATGCCACATCTGTAACTTCTATCATAGTTTGTATTTTATTTAATTGTGCCACAAAGGTAAGACTTTGCAGTCATAGTCAAACACGGACTCCCCTTTATTTTCTTCGCCTTGCCAACCAGTTGGCAGGATTTTGCCTTACCATTGGCAAGACTTTGCCACCGTGTTGGCAAAACTTTGCCATAGGCATGGCAAAAGTTTGCCAAGACGCAAGCAAGGGGTTGGCAAAATTACTTCCTGATTGACAAGCACATACCTTATTGATTCACAAACCCTATCAGAGACGAGAAAAAACAGTCAACTGCAAACTCCACTTTACATTCCGCAGAAATTCAGCTTCTTATTACTTCTTTTTAATAAAAAAGTCAAATTGAACAGTTGGCAGAAACGGGGAAAACAACTAACTTTGCACCCGACTAATAAAAGTGGACTACGTTTTTTTTAATTATATCACTTAAAAAAAGAGCTAATTATGACTTATTCACACGAAGTGGAACACATGTGTGTTGTGAAGAAAGGTCCTAACCACGGACCGGCTCCTATTCCCGAAGAAGGTAAATGGGTAAAAGCTAAAGAAATTGTTGACATCTCTGGTCTGACACACGGTATTGGCTGGTGTGCTCCTCAGCAAGGTGCATGTAAATTAACCCTCAATGTAAAGGAAGGCGTTATCCAGGAAGCTTTGGTTGAGACTATCGGTTGCTCCGGTATGACTCACTCTGCTGCTATGGCATCAGAAATCCTCCCGGGAAAGACTATCCTCGAAGCATTGAATACTGACCTCGTTTGCGACGCTATCAACACAGCTATGCGCGAACTCTTCCTGCAAATCGTTTACGGTCGTACTCAGTCTGCTTTCTCTGAAGGCGGTTTGATTATCGGTGCCGGTCTGGAAGACTTGGGTAAAGGTCTGCGCAGCCAGGTAGGTACACTGTACGGTACTTTGGCTAAAGGTCCCCGTTACCTGGAAATGGCCGAAGGTTACATCAAGAATGTATTCCTGGACAAGGACGACCAAATTTGCGGGTACGAGTTTGTTCACCTGGGCAAGTTCATGGATGAAATCAAGAAGGGAACTGACGCAAACGAAGCTTTGAAGAAAGTTACCGGTACTTACGGACGCGTAACAGCAGAACAAGGAGCAGTTAAACACATTGACCCACGTCACGAATAATATAAGGAGGAAAAGAATATGATTAGAGAAGTGAAATTTGAAAGTCAAGACCGTCGTATCAAGCAGATCATCGCTGCTCTGAACGAAAACGGCATCAAAGACATCGAAGAGGCTAACGCTATCTGCGAAGCTCATGGACTTGATCCTTATATGACGTGTGAAGAAACTCAGCCTATCTGTTTTGAAAATGCAAAGTGGGCCTACGTTGTAGGTTGTGCCATCGCTATCAAGAAGGGCTGCAAGAACGCTGCTGAAGCTGCCGAAGCTATCGGTATCGGCCTGCAGGCATTCTGTATCCCGGGTTCTGTAGCCGACGACCGTAAGGTTGGTATCGGTCATGGTAACCTGGCTGCCATGTTGCTGCGCGAGGAGACTAAGTGCTTCGCTTTCTTGGCAGGTCACGAGTCATTCGCTGCTGCCGAAGGTGCTATCAAAATTGCCGCTAAAGCAGACAAAGTACGTAAAGAACCTCTGCGTTGCATCCTGAACGGTCTCGGCAAGGACGCTGCACAGATTATCTCTCGTATCAACGGCTTTACATACGTTCAGACTCAATTCGATTACTATACAGGTGAACTGAAAGTAGTTCGTGAAATCGCATACAGCGACGGTCCCCGTGCCAAAGTAAAATGCTACGGTGCAGACGATGTTCGCGAAGGTGTGGCTATCATGTGGAAAGAAGGCGTGGATGTATCCATCACTGGTAACTCTACGAATCCGACCCGCTTTCAACACCCGGTTGCAGGTACTTATAAGAAAGAACGCGTATTGGCTGGCAAGCCGTACTTCTCAGTGGCATCCGGTGGTGGTACTGGTCGTACTCTGCACCCGGACAACATGGCTGCCGGACCGGCTTCTTACGGTATGACTGACACAATGGGTCGTATGCACTCAGACGCTCAGTTCGCTGGTTCTTCATCAGTTCCTGCTCACGTGGAAATGATGGGATTCCTCGGCATCGGTAACAACCCGATGGTAGGATGTACAGTGGCTTGTGCGGTTGACGTGGCTCAGGCTTTGAGCAAGTAAGTAGCAAGTAAATAATTACATAGAAAAAGAGGATAGCCTTCATTGGCTATCCTCTTTTTCTATCTACCCACAATCGCCACCTTTATCACCCCCTCCAGCCTATTCTCAAAAATACGGTAGGCTTCGTCAATTTCCTCCAACGAGAAACGATGTGTGATAAGCGGTGTGGTATCTATCTGTCCCGCCGCTATCAGGCGCAGTATCTCGGCACAATCGCACCCATCCACACCACCGGTCTTGAAGACAAGATTCTTGCCATACATCTCCGGCAAGGGCAATAACTGAGGCTGGTCATAAAGCGCCACAATGGTGACAATGGCATTGGGACGGGCACACTCCCATGCCAAGCGGAAAGTATCTTCCGTGCCGGCAACTTCAAGTACGACATCTGCCCCACCATGGTCGCTATGCTTCCTCACAAAGTCTTTGCAGTTTTCCGGCCCAATGACCAGCACCTCCGAATAATGCTCGCGGACAAAACGGATTCTTTCGGCCGACTGCTCGCAGACAATAATGCGACGGGGCTTCTTCAGCATGGAACAAAGCAGGGTACAAATACCCGTCGGCCCGGCACCGATGATGAGTACAGTGTCTTCCTCGGTTATTTCGGAGATACGGGCAGCCCAGAAGCCGGTGGCCAACACATCGCCTACCAAGAGCGCCTGCTCGTCGCTTACCGTATCGGGAATACGGTTCAGTCCCTGGTCGGCATAAGGCACACGTACATATTCCGCCTGGCCGCCATCGATACGGCACCCCAAAGCCCAACCGCCATTGGTGTCGGTACAGTTGTTCACATATCCGTGACGACAAAAGAAACATTTACCACAAAAAGTCTCCACATTCACAGTCACACGGTCGCCGGGCTTTACCGACTCAACTTCGGCACCCACCTGCTCTACGATGCCCACCATTTCGTGTCCTACCGTAATTCCGGGTACGGCGCGCGGTACACTTCCATGCTTTATATGCAAGTCACTGGTGCATATGCTACCCAGTGTCACCCGCACAATAGCATCACGTGCATCTTCCAATACCGGTATCGGTTTCTCAAGCAATCCGAACTTTCCGTGTTCAATATAAGTATATGCCAACATAATATATGCTTTTTTGAGTTATCACTTCTAAACGCGAAGTTGCCAGAAAGCAACAGCCGCTGCGGCCGCCACGTTCAGCGAATCTACACCGTGCGCCATGGGGATACGAACCACATAGTCGGCTCCCGCAATCGCTTCGTGCGAAAGACCATCTCCCTCAGTACCCATCACAATAGCCAACCGGGGCTCGGTCTTCAAAACGGGATTGTCTATGGAAATGGAATTGTCCGTAAGCGCCATGGCCGCCGTACGGAAACCCAACTCACCGAGCGTATCCAGAGGACCGTCCATCCACGTCCACGGCACAAGAAAAACCGTTCCCATTGAAACCCGGACCGCACGACGGTTCAGAGGATCGCAGGAATTACGCGTCAACAGCACAGCATCCATGCCAAGAGCTGCCGCCGAACGGAAGATGGCCCCAATATTGGTGGTATCCACCACCCCGTCAATAACCACAATACGCCGGGCTCCCCGGCAGACGTCCTCCATACTCTTCGGAACCGGACGGCGCATGGCACAAAGAACACCACGCGTCAAAACGTAGCCGGTCAGCTCGGCAAGCAATTCCCTACCGCTTGTGTAGACGGGTATATCGCCACAACGCTCAATGATTTCAGCAGCATCCCCATAGATGTGCTTGTGCTCACACAAAAAGGCCAAAGGCTCGTAGCCGGCATCCAGAGCCACCTTGATAACCTTAGGACTCTCAGCTATAAACAGCCCTTTGTCCGGCTCAAGGCGATTGCGTAACTGGGCTTCGGTAAGGGTACTGAATATCTCCACACCGGGATGGGTCAAAGATGATATTTCGATAACAGGCATCGGATGATTTACTATTTGACGATTACTATTTACAATTCATGGCAGAAAGCCCTATAACCCCTTTATTGTCTTCATCAGTTGTTCTCCCAGTCCGATGGTATATCCTTGCGATACAAAGACCACCCGATTGAAAGTATCGGCTATGATGAATACCGGCAGGCTCTCTTTGTGCTTCAGCTTCATACTTTCTGCAATCTGCGCAGCGATACCGTCCGTATCTATACCATAAATAATGGTAGAGGGCAAATCGGGGAATGACTCGCGGGCGAACTTGCCGGCTTTGGACTCATCAGGGAACAGCAACACCATCTTACGCCCCCACTTCTCCAAATCAGCCTTGAATGAAGCGATGTCGCGCAACGCATGATTGGTTGGCTCTTGATTGACACCCAGAATGCCTACGACAAAGTAACCGCGCCCACAAGCCTGCAGCAGACTCTGCCGGGCTGCGGAGCCGGCGTCCGGCAGCGGAGTGAAGAGAGACTCCGAATTAAAGTTCCCGATAACCTGCACCTCATCCTCGCTCTCGCGCATCACCAATTCAATTTCCGTTGTCTTCTCCGGCAGAATATTGAAAAAGGTGGTTTTAGAAAGTACCGCACCGCTGGCAAGGCGTGTACCGGTCACCAAAACATAATCTCCGGCCTCCAGAGCTGTTCCTTCCTTCAGCAGATTGCTCCATGTAGTACCGCCGCCCATATCTGCATCGCCTTCGTCATAGGAAAGCAATTGCAAACTGCCCTGCGGGGTCTGTTTGGAAAGAGTGAAATGAGAATAGTATTTCGGGTTATCCAACGAACGGATAGGCTTATAGGAAGCCACCAACTTTCCCTTCGAAGCAATTCCTTCTGCCATAAAGACCGGCTCTTCCGAATGATGGTTCAAGTCCACATCCATCGCACCATCATCCCCTATCAACTGTACTTTGCCGGTCACTCCGTTGATACGGGCAGGGATTGCCATGCTGCGTGCCATGGAGACGAAGAAAATGTCACGGCTATGGGCATCAGCCACACGGGCCTTCCAGACCCCTTCCGGAGAAATGGGAGCCCCTCCCAAATTACAGTCATTGTCTACCCGGATATTTTGGGCCACCCATGCCACCAGTTTCATCGGTTCTGCCTTGTATGCCTCAGCATCTTCCTTTGAGACGGCTTTCTTGAAAAATCCTTTATAGGGGGTCAGCATCTCGTTGCTTACGCGTGGATTGCGCACATATCTGCGGAAATGGTCGGCATTCTTGCACATACGGGATTGCATGTGGTCCATCAGAACTTCCAGTGTAACGTCGCGGAGGTCTTTTGCCGAAATCCGTTGGAGCAGGTCCAGACCTCCTCTTTTGGACTTTTCAGAGCGCAACCGTGCCATGAAGTCGGCAATGACCCGATGGTTTCCTCTGGAAGCGACCAGTATCCGTGAAACGGCATCTTCGTCGAGCTTGTACCGCCGGGCAAAATAACGCGCCGTCTCATCCGTCATGAACATAGACACATAAGCGTTGCGGATGGAATCTTCATGGACCATGCGGCGGTCATTCGCCGCACGCTGTTCGGGCGTAACCGCCGGCAACTCCGCATTTTCGGGGGGAGGCACAAGTTCAAAATCTACCGCATGGCCGTCGCCGGCAGTCTTATCCATCTTCACAACCAGTTCATGGTCCTTACCGAAAGACAGTTTGGCATAGCCGAATTTTCCGTCTTTGGAAGCCCATACCAGCATGTCACCCTTACCGGCCGTCAAAAAAGCCTTTCCCTCTGCATCGGTCTGCTTCCGGGCTACAGTATAGAACTCCGCATAATTATAGAGCTTGAACTCCACACAAGCATCAGACACCGGATTTCCATGTCCGTCCATGACCGTAACTGTGGCCTTAGCCGTCGGTGCATAGTTACCGATTACATTGATTTCCGTATAAGTAGGAGTGACAGACATCACTTCCTCCGCTCCTTCATAACGTCCGAAGACCTTGGTATGCATCAGCATACCGCGACTGGCCGGAGCATTGAACCAACCAAGGTTGAGTACCGGTTCGGGTTCGCAGGCTCCAAGAAAATACCATTTCCCGTCTGCCCATGCTTCTACCCACGCATGATTGTCGTCGGTATGCGCCCACCGGGGTGTGTAGACCTGACGGGCAGGGATACCCACCGAACGCAAGGCGGCAACCAGCAAGGTAGATTCCTCGCCACAACGCCCGTATGCCGTGCGTACCGTTGCCAAAGGCGAACTGGTACGGGCATCGGAGGGAGTATAGATAGCCTTCTCGTGGCACCAGTGGTTCACCTCCAGAATGGCATCATAGAGGGACAGAGACTTGACACGATTCTTCAGTTCTTCGTAAAACACTACCCGTGCACTGTCCAGATGCTCATTGTTGACCCGCACCGGAAGCACAAAATGACGAAACAAATCCTCAGGAATAACTTTTCCCCAAGGCATCTCATCGGCAGCCTTTTGGGAGGCGCGCACGTTCATCAGATGAAATTCTCCGGAATAATCGGCAATGTCTGCCAAAGGCATATAGGCATAAAGGAACTCCAAAGCTTCGCGTTCGTACGACGTCAAGTCCGTATCGAATATGGCAAACAAATCGCCCTGCGGCAACCTTTCTTTTTTTTGATTGAAGTCTTGCTCCACACGTTGGCGGTAAGAAGTGTCTGTAATGAAAGAACGTTTGCCGCAAGAGGCAAGCAAACATACCAGTCCGAGAAATCCCAGAAGTCGTGCAACTCGTTTCATAACGCAATTATTAAGGTTGAGCCACAAAAATAGTGTAAATCGTCCGCAAAAGAAAATTAATTCCCGTTTTACTTACATAATCACTCTACTTCAGATGTATCACCAAAGTCGTGTCTCCGGAAAAAGTGAAGCTGCATTTGTCATAAGACGGCAGACCCATAACGCCTTGAGCATCATTGCTGAACCCGTACTTCTCTGTAGGAATGCCGAAAACGGCAGTATCCAGTTTCCCGTTTCCGTTCTCGTCTTGAAACAACGAAATGGCATACGTACCCGTAGGTAACCCCTGGCAAGGAATGGAGAGCGACGTATCTTTCACATCTATCCGGAAGGCGGTCAAGGGTTTCTTCATGAATGTTTCTTCCGAATTGTAGATGGCGACATAGAGATGCCCCTCCACCTTTTCAATGTCACACACTTCAATAGTCAGGTTCTGGGCAAAGAGCAGCTGGGCGGCACTTTGCATTACAAATACTAAAAAAATAATCATTGCTTTCATCTTTGTTTATTTAAAAAGGGTTATTGTCTAAAAATTGGATACATCGTAGGCGGCCTTCTTGCCTAAAGTCACATATACTCCTACATAGAAAAAATGGTCGCTGGAAGCCAGGACAGCCTTGTTATCCACCTTACCGAACTCATTCTTCCGGCAAAGGATATTGCTGGTGGAAGCATGGATGATTACCTTCTTGCTTGCCAGGAAGGTCACACCCAAATCCAGACTGTTATAAGGCTTCACTTCATCGTTCATCAGACCCGGCAGCATGGGGTTATGATAAGGACGTCCGCTACTGAAACGGTCGGTCACGCTGACAATGGAACGCAGGCGAGGCAAGGAATACTTCACCACCCAGGCTGCATTATGCCGTGTAGCATACTGAGGAGTAGTCAGTTCCAGATACTCCCGATATTTACGTTTGGCTATATTATAGGTATAGGATAACTGGTATTCCAGATTCTTGAAGGACGCTCTATCACGGAAGAACAAGTCTATGCCTTTGCTGTGTCCATAACCGTTGGAGGTCAAGAATACAGCTTTCGTATCGGCATCCGTTTCCTCCAATGCCAGACGGTCATAATCCTTATAATAAAGTTCAGCTTTACAGAAACGCCCTTCATAGTCGTACTGAACGCCCAAATTGTACTGCATACATACTTCCGACATCAACTGCGGCCGACGCACCAGACAGTTGTTCTCGGGCAACTGTGTGTATCGCCCTACAATCCCCGACAGCATCATGTTTCCCCAATAATAGTTCGCCGCCAGCCGGGGAGAGAAATTCATCTTACGGTTCGGAGAAGTGTATTCCGTGCGAAAAGAAAACTCCATCTTCAATTGTTCCATCGGATAATAAGCCATCGAAAAGAAACCCGCACCAATGGTAGGCGACATGCGATTGCTGTCATCCGTCCCGCACAACAGATAATGATTCCCGTAATTGCGGATATAGCTCTCTATCCCCATATCCAGGCGGAATACCGATGACAGCCGTTTGGAAACTTTAGCCTTCAGATGCGTCTCTTGCTGACGTTCCAGCCAGTTATCACCCGAAACAACTGCTCCTCCGATTCTCCGGTTATAGTAAGAATAGGCCGCCCCTGCAAACCAACTCCACTCTCCGGAAGTATGCCTGCGAAAGGTTGCATTTACATAGATATTGTCTTCACCCAGCCCGAACAATCTGCGGTTATCCCCTTCGTAAGTGGAAAAGTCCGTCCGGTCGTATTGTGCGTAAACCTTCCATACCACTCTTTCATCAAGAGTATAACGGAACTGGACAGCTCCGGAAAACATCCGGTAAGGCTTCTCGAAATCCCTCCTGCCCGAATAAACCTTGTCATACAAACCCAGGTTCTGATAATTCAAGTCAACAGACAAGGATCCTCTGTCAAAAGTCTTTGTGCCCCCTCCACCAACACCGACAACGGAAGCGTTCACTCCGACTTTATCGACCTTGCTGTAATCTTTTGTTTCCAATGGCAAGACTGCCGAAAGCGCTTCTCCATATTCTTGTGGAGCGCCTCCCGAAGCAAGGTTTACCCCACTGAACATAAATGTAGAGTAACGACTGCGAGCAGGGGTATTTATTCCGTTCGAAGTATAGGGATTCAGTACATGCATTCCATCAATAAAAGTCTGCGTCTCGTAACTGCCTCCACCACGTACCAGCAATTCACCGGTTTCACCCTGCACTTGCGTACCGGGCAAAGTCTGCAATGCCTTGTATAAATCACCGTTCGCACCGCCCACCGTGACCAGTTCCACCGGATGCATATCGCTCCAACGGCTGTTGGCAGCAGGAGTTCTGGCTCCTTTTACCACTACTTCTTCCAAAGCGACACTGTCTATATTAAAATTCAGACGTACTGTATCGGTCACTGATTTCTGCGCTACGGAAGGCTGTGTATAAAGTAATACACCCAATATCCCAAAGACTGTTTCCCGTTTCATATCTTTACATTCGTTGTGTTTCCTGCCGCAAACATAAAGGAAGGGTATAAGACAAAAAAATATCCGGGACAGACAGCCCGGATATGTGACAACCAACAAACTCTTTGTGACGAACAACGTATTTCTGTGACGAGTGACTAACTCTTTGTTCGGTTTTCAATCAATGCTTTCACCTCTTTGGCGTATGCGCGTGAAACCGGAACATCTTCTTCGCAACCCTCCAGATTCAGCTTATATCCCTGAGAGTTTCCATCTACTTTCACCACCATCCGGATGTTTACAAGAAAGGCCCTATGGCAACGGATAATAAAAGGGCAAGCAGAGACAGCTTCCTCTGCCTGCTTCATGGTGGCACGCAACAATCTCCATGTAATTTTCTTTTCTTTATCCGAATCTGAACGGTAACCTACTTTTACGTAATTCCCCTTTGCCTCTGCATAAAGGAAATCTCCGGCCTTTACTTCCAGCATTTCTTTGGTGCCACCGGCAAACACCAACGCTTCTTCCGAGGAAAACACCTTGTCTTCCAAGCTCGCTATCCCAACTTCCGGGGATATTCTCCTTGAAAGGTGACCGTTCATCTCCATAGCTTCTTTCAGATTGCGGGTCAGTTGCAAATTGCGGTTCCACATCAGAAAAAATATGGTAGGAAAAGGTGCCAGCACCATTACCCAAGACAAAGCCAGAAAGAACAACCGCTTGTCCAACCACATTCCCATCAACCATGATTGATAGGCCCAAATCCCCACTGCTATCAGCAACAACATCAGCAGCAAATTCAACACATGCTTACCCAATGTCCAGTTCTGCTCCTTGTAATAAGCAGGAAATAATGCCGGAAGCAAATAGGTGAAAACTCCCGAAGCACCTGCCGCAATCAATGCAGAACCGGCAACCACCCCAAACACACTTCCCTTTATCCGGGAAATACCGAACGGCTGAAGTATATATAATATCAGAAAAATAATGGCCGAAGGTATCACTACTGCCTTCCAGCGTTGATAAAACGTAGGATAAGGACTCCGCCAAAGTTCCACCAATTTCCCCATAAGTATATAGTCTCTCTTGTTTACATGGTAATATATGCAAAGATAATACATTTACTCAACACATGCTCATACAGATACTATATTATCAATCTGTTTTATCACACGACAAGGATTTCCCACTGCCACACAATTCGCAGGAATAGAACGGGTAACCACACTCCCCGCCCCGATAACGCTGTTCCTCCCGATGGTGACACCAGGCAAAATGACAACCCCTCCACCAATCCATACTCCATCCTCTATTCGTACAGGTAAGGCATACGTACGGCAGATTTCTTGTTCTTCCGGACAGTCCTGCACCATACGTTCATCTACTTTGGTAGAATGGGTTGCCGTATATATCTGTACATTAGAGGCTATTAAGACGTTGCTACCTATGTCAATACGATTGTTGTCCACAAAGGTACAATTCATGTTGACAATTACCTTGTCGCCCATAAAAATATGCTTGCCACATTCACAATGGAAGTCAATATCCACATGCACATTCTTGCCTACATGTCCCAACATCTCACACAACAACTCCCTCCTGCGCTTGCTATCGGCATAATCTGTGGCATTGAATTGTGCCAGGAGACGTTTTGTACGCAAAATCATCTCCACTATTTTCGGATCCCTGCTTCCTATAAAAGGTTCGCCAGCCATGCACTTTTCATATTCTGTTTTCATACGCATCCTGTTTTTGCGGACAAAAATACAAAACTCTAATGTATAGGAATTTATCCTATGTTAAAAAATACCCCTTTGCCCTGATACGACTCAATGATTGTTGTGTAATGCCAAGGAAAGAAGCGATATGTCCCAAAGTCACTCTATGAAAAAGGGCCGGACACTCACTCATTAATTTTTCATAACGCTCATACGCAGACAAGTTGAGGCGAGATATATGAATATCTTGTAAGCGAAGAAAATTTTCCTGTTGTAACACCCTCATCCAATTTGCAATATCTATATCTGACTTATACAACTCATTAAGCGTTTCAATGGAAATAGAATAGACCAGTGTTTCTTCCAATGTTTCCACGTATTCAAAGCCTGCTTTGTTCCTATATAAATCCCACGAGCCACAAGCTACATCACCTTCCATAGAGAACCATGTCGTTATTTCTTTTCCATCGTGCAAGGTGTACGAGCGTGTCATTCCCTTCTCTATGAAGTGGACTTGCCTATCAAATTGTCCTGCACGGATAATAAGTGTTTTGACAGGAAACACTTGCTTTTCAAAACCATGTGCCAATGTCGCCAATGCTTCATCTGAAACCGGATAATAAACTCTTATTGTTCTGACAATATTCTCCATACTAAAATATCCCTTTTTACAAAGGTATAAAACAAGGAAGAGTTTGCGAAACTTGCGTAACATATTTGTCATATATAGATTGCAAAATCTAGTATTTCTAAAGAAAATAAAGGATGAATGGCTATTTTTTATGTTATAAAACACATTTCTCGCAAACATTTCGTATCTTTGCAACGTTATAAGATAAAAGAAAAGATGTAAAAACCCGCTTTCCGAAACGCGGAGAGCACAAAAAGATGAGAATTATGAAAAAGAATGCAAATGAAATTTTTATGTTACAGTACCAAATCAAACGCTATCAGGCAATGGGTAATGGAACAATGTGTCAAACACTGAACGGTAAACTACAAAAGCTGCTTGCAAAGCAGTCACTCGTAACCATGTAAAAAAACACCTTTAAATACAATGAATAAAGGGCAGGGAACTTTTCAGTTCTCTGCCCTTTTTCTTTTTTATCCATCTATACTAATGGTTAGCACCAACAACAAACTCACTTTGCATCCTTATCTCCCTACCGTCAACCGAAATTCCTTGTAGGGTAATTATATATATTCCGTTCATATCCGAAGTATAAAAGTTGAGTGTACCCATAGCGGAAGTTATCTCCGGATTCCAATAAAGTGTATGCCGAAAATCCGGTAAGCGAGAACCGGCTTGTTTCTCTGAATTGTATGATGGAGCAACAAATGCGATTCTCTTTTGTGGAAACTCATAAGAAAACATCTGTGAATTCTTATCCAAACGTATATCAGGCAATGTTCCCCGATGGGTTATAAACGAAACAATTCCATCATACAACTCCCCGCCAAAAGTATATTTGCCAGTATAACGATGTATATAGTGTATCAAACGGGCATCATAGTTCAGAATGGTTTCATGGTCATCAAACGGAATCCCGTCTAACAACACCAGTGTTTTCATATTACTGAATCTCCTTATATCCGGTTGCAGTATCCGGATGACATCTTTACCTTCCAGCTGACTGATACGTATTCCCTTGACAAATTCCACAAAAACATCCCTCACAGTCCTGAAACGAACATACTCATCCAGATTATAAGTGGAAGCGGGAACAAAATCATAAAGTTGTTGCAATATACTCTTGCTATACGAAGAATCTACCGGCAAAAGAGAATGTAATTGCGCGCTGAAACCACGCTCTATCAAGTCTTCTTTCCGAAATGACACACAGACTTTAGGAAGTTTTTCTGCCAACACCCCGACAAAAGGAGAAATAAGCTCCAATCGGCAGGGACTTTCCTCCTCCGGTAATGCAGTTAATACAATCTCCTGCATATCCGTTATTCCGGTCGTATAAAAAGCATAAATAGCGTCAGCCTTAGGCTGTCCGCCAAAGACACGAATATCCTTGCCCACACATGCCAGACGTGCATTTACATTGTCAGCAGGCGCTCCCATCAGCCTGCCGGTTACAATATGCCCTTCACACTCTGCAGCAAATGACCGTTCCGGAACACTTGTATAGTTCTTCTGCCCGTCGGCTGATATTGGAAACCCCTTTAGCACATAGTCTTTTCGTACTACGGACAAAGTAAGCTCCTTGACATCAGCAGGCAGATTGGGTAATGTCAAGGCTACTTTACTCCGGTTCCCATAGACCGATTTATCTGTCCATAAGTCCGCTCCGGAAAGCTGATTGCCGGAAGCTTGTGAAACGGTAATGGAATCCGTGAAAAGTTCCACATTATCCTCCTCTGTTGTCTGAACAGTATTAAGCAAGGCTATATACTTCTTTGGGAAACAAGCCATAGGATAGTTCCTCATATAACGCGTATATGCCGTCAGTTGGTAAGCTCCGGTATGCATGACTTGCGGAAGTCTGATACGTCCCCATCCATTCCCGTTCTGCAAGTCGATTTTACCTTGTGCGTATACCAGCTTCGTGTCACTTATCTCTACATAAGCTACTTTGCTTAATACGCTTCCACGAGACAAGGAATCCGTCACACAAACTTTTATCCACAAATCTTCTCCAGCCACATAGCAGTCCTTGTCTGTATAAATACGCATATTCTCAACAATTTGAGCGTGTAATCCCAATACAAGAACCCAACCTATAATACAAAATATCACTCTCTTCATATCATTTCAATATTAATTCATTTCATCCGGCCAGAAGGAAGGCTTTTCCAAGCTGGCACCTAAATAGCGTACGTCTGTACAACCTCCGGAAACCCATGCATAACCTACCATCAATGGATAAGCAATAGCATATCCCATCACATATAAATCCATGTACGAATCTGCCCAACCTCTAAATTCTTGGCAATAACCGTCAGGAAACCTATAATATATATCATCGGCAGAAATGAAAATACGATATTTTGCCACATTCATGCTAACTCCCACATAACCAACTACATTTTTGCCTGAATTGTTGCAAATAATATTCGTAGGAAGTTCTGAAGGCTGAGGAATAAACAATCCACCCATTTCTTCATTGATTTTTATTTTCTCCTGATAATATTCGTACTCGCCCCTCGAAATCTTACGCTGTTTCACCAAAGTGCTATAATGATGAAAGACACGGTTATTATCCGCCTTTATAGAATAGAGCCACTTATCCTTCAATTGAGTATCCTTATTTGTTCCTATATTACCTACTATGATTTTAGCCGACTTATCATGAAACCATCCCCGTGCATATGGTGTAGTATCAAAATCAACCACCTCATCAGTGGTAGGGTCATAACGGAACTTGGGATTATATACTGCCCTCACTTCCCAATCTTCCTCGTAACTCCAGAAATAACATCCGCCATCTTCACTCCGCATAGAAAAGCGGATAGAGATGTCACCGTATTTTTCCGGTTGCTCGTAGGTAACGTCATTTATTGTTTCTGTCTCCAATGGATATTGAGGCTCCGAAGTATAAATATCCCCTTCATACACAATTTTCAGACTATAGCTGGCATCTTTATTCAAAGAGCCAATTACAACTTGGTATTTTCCATCTCCCAAAGAAGTGCCATTAAAACAAGAACCATCACTTCCTACTACACTGACTTCTGCATCTATCTTGTTATAATCCTGAGGAATTCCTTCTACATTCAAAGGAAAGGAACAGCTCAAGGAAAAAACAACTGTACTATCTGATATGATGTTACCTTCAACTATAAGCACCCTCGTACTACTCTCCGGCAAGTGCGCATTGAATTTATCCACACAACTGCCAATAGTGAGCCACAACAAGCATATCCATGTTACTATATATTTTGCATTATTCATCGCTTTTTCTTATTAAAACAGATTGATTTCAACTGGCCAGAAGGAAGGCTTTTCCAAGCTGGCACCTAAATAGCGTACGTCTGTACAACCTCCGGAAACCCATGCATAACCTTTGAATCCCGTACTTGGGTCCGGATATGCAATGGTATACCCCATCAAGTATAAATCTAAAAATGTATACTCTTCTTTCAGCCCTTTCGCTCCCTGACAATACCCCTCAGGAAGCCTATATTGTATATCATCTGTAGAAATGAAAATGCGATATTCCGCCACATTCAAACTGACACCAACATATCCAATGGCCTGTTTATTTGAGCTTTCACATCTAATGTTCGACGGCAATTCCGAAGGCTGGGGAACAAACAACCCGCCCATCTCCTCATTAAGCTTTATTTTCTCCTGATAATATTCATATTCACCCTTCGAAATCTTACGTTGTTTCACTATAGTACTGTAATAGCAAGAAAAACGAATATCGTCTGCTTCAATGGAATAGAGACACTTATCCTTTACACGATTATCCTTGTTTATTTCCATATTACCTATTATTATCTCGGACGATTCACTATGACACCATCCGCGTGAGTATGGTCTAGCATCATAATCAACGATCTTATCTGTTTCGGGGTCATAAGCACACATAGGATTGTATACGGCCCTCACCTCCCAATCTTCTTCATAACTCCAAGAATAACATGCAGCATCTTTGCTTTGCATAGAGAAACGGATACTGACATCACCATACTCCCCTTGCTGTTCGTAGGTGACATCGTCTATGCTTTCCGTTCCTATCGGATATTGAGGTTCGGAAGTATAGATATCTCCCTCATAGACAATCTTCAAGCTATAGCGGACATCCCTATGCAATGTTCCGACAGCAACCCGGTACTTTCCATTACCCAACGCAACACCCCTAAAACTGGAGCCATCCTCACCGGTTACACAAACTTCAGCATCCACCTTATTGAAATCAGGAGGAACCCCTTCCACATCCAAGGAAAAGGAACGGCTCAAAGAAAACACGACAGCACTATCCGATATTATACTACCTTCAACTATGAGAAGGCCGATACTACTTTCCGGCAAGTGGGCATTGAACTTATCCACACAATTACTAAGGAACAACCATAACGGACATATACATATCACCCAATATACTTTATTCTTCATACCCTTTCAGAATTTAATATTATAAGTAACAAAAGGAATGGGAGCACCGAATATGGACATCTTGTATCCTTGAATCCTACCCTCCTCGGACACAAAATAGACAGAGTACACATTCTTCCTTCCGGTCAGGTTATAGATACCGAAAGAAAGGGAACTGTGGGTCAACAATGTCAGGTGGTGACTGGGTTCAATATTGAACGACAAATCCATACGGAAATAGTCGGGAACACGATAACTGTTACGGTCGGTATAGTAAACCTGCATTTTCTTCAAACCCTGGTCGTAGTATTGCCCGGCAGGAATTGTGGTGGGACGGCCCGTACTGTAATCCATATTGAAAGACATGCTGTAACGGCGGGTAAACTTGTAATTGCCTACAAGCTTGAAGTCATGCGGCTTGTCATACTCGGTCGGATACCATTCTCCACCATTGATGGGACGGGCTATGCGCGGATCATTCTGACGCAAGAAAGTGCGCGAATAAGTATAGCTCATCCACCCGTTCAGTTTTCCAGCCGGTTTTTTCACCTGGAATTCCACGCCGTAAGCATATCCCTCCGTATTGATGACATCCGTCTCCAGATGGTGGTTCATCAGGATTTGGGCGGAACTGCGATAATCCAGATAATCAATCAGCTTTTTGTAATATCCTTCTACAGATAATTCCAGAAGTTGCCCCGGCGTATTATAGTAGGCGCCTGCCGCCACCTGCCAGCCACGTTGAGGCTTGATATTGGGGTCGCTCAGCTTCCAGGTATCTGTAGGAGACATAACGGCAGTATTCGATACCTTATGGATATACTGCCTCATCGTATTGAAACCGGCCTTTACGGAAAAATCATCTGTAAAGGCATAACGTGCCGACACTCTGAATTCCGGTCCGTGATAGGTCTTGATGACCTTTCCATTCCCCGCCGTGATAGAATCCGCCACCGAAGACATGGAGGGCAGTATACCTTCCTGATATGTATAGTAAGTGCACGGTCCCAAAGCATTGAGCATGGAATAGCGTATACCCGCATTGATGGAGAGCCTGGAAGTTATATCCCATTCATCCCCTATATAAACGGCACTTTCCAGTGCTTTATCCTTTTGCAGTTCATCATATCTTACCAGCGAATTAGGCCCCACCGGCTCGTAGGTCCCGGAATTCACATTATACAGCTGGCTCATCAAACCGAAGTTCACCGCATGGCTATTGCCGGCTTGATAAAGAAAGTCCGCTTTTCCAAACCATTGGTTAATGGCAAAAGACAGCCGTGCGGCAGACGCTTCCTCCACCGTTTCATCATTTCGGTAATCGTAGTGGTCATAACCGAAAGAGAAGTTTCCGGTCAGCTTTTCTGCAAAGACAGTCCTCCAGTTTGCCGAGAAATTCATATTGTTGTAGGCATACTTCTCATTGTCATTAAAGGCAAAACGGTCGTGACTATAATAGCCATAGACATTCAGCTTGTTGCGCTCGTTCAGCGTATGCGAGAAGACAGTCCCCAAATCATAGAAACCGGCTTTCCCATCACGATACCCGCTTTTGTTGGGCAATGTCTTCATTATCCAGTCCGAATAGGTCGTACGTCCACTCAGCAGAAGGGAAGTCTTTTCCTTAATGATGGGAATCTCGAGATTCAACTTACTGGTCACAAGCCCGATACCTGCAGAACCAGTAAACTTTTCCTTGTTCGCCTCCTTGCTGGTGATGTTCAGTACGGAAGCGATACGCCCGCCATACTGGCTGGGGATACTGCTCTTATAAAGTTCCGCATCCTTTATCATGTCCGAATTAAAAGCCGTGAAAAAACCGAAAAGATGATTGGGGTTATAAATCGTTCCGTTATTGAAAAGAAGCAGGTTCTGGTCAGCGGCACTCCCACGCACATTGTATCCGCTGGATGCCTCCCCCACTGTCTTGATGCCGGGAAGTGTCTGTATCATCTTCAGCACATCCACCTCACCCATAGCCGTAGGAATGTTTTTCAGCAGGGCAGGCTGCAGCTTCTCCATTCCCAACTGCACACTTTTCACGTTCTGTATACGCCCCGAAACAATAAGCACCTCATCCAGCATATGGTCTTCCTCTTCCAACTCGATATGGACAATGCCTTCACCATAAAGCATAAATTGCCGATGGGTCACTTTGATATTCATCCCACTGATTTCAAGAATATTATAGCCTGCAGGCAGGTCAATGGTAAATTCCCCCTGACGGTTGGTCGTCGTAGCTACCCACGGCTCTCGATGAATGATGTCGATACCATCCAGATTCTGGCCGGTCTTAAAGTCAGAAACTCTTCCGGTCAAAGTTATCATATCTCCGGGGGCAGGCTTGTACTTGTTTCCTATCTCATAGACCTTGTTTTCTGAAGAAGACTTCACAATAGGAATGTATGAAGGCAATAGTTCCTCATCCGTCTCCAACTTTTCCCCCATCAATACCGGTGGCAGCGAGGTAGCCAGAAAAATCTCCGGCAAGACAAATATTCTGTCACCATAAACCGTCACCTTATAGATAGTAGCTGCCAAAGCCTCTCTCAAGTACTCGGCAGTGGGGTTCTTCACCTCTGCCCGCTTCACTTTAAAAGGAACCGTTATCGTTGTATAAACACGGCAAGACGTGCCCTTTTCTACTGCATCCATCAATTCGAATATGGAAATGCTGTCCGTAGCCATCTGTTGCTGTGCAAACATGCCGAAAGGCGACAATAGGAGGAAAAAGGCTACTGTATATTTAAGATTATGTGCTTTCATATTATTTTCCATGAATTAAGGAATCAATATATTCCGTTAACCGGGTCATTGCCCGGACACCGCCATCTTCCTTGAAGTCCAGCCGCTCTTTCCGGCAATAAGCCTTCAACTGCTTCTTGTATGTAGGAAAAAGTTTCAAGAAACCCGAACGGGAAGTTATCACATAATCGGTTCCGCCACTGCGAAGACTGAAATAGCTCTTTTTCTTGAACCGGCTGTAATAAAGATCGTTTTTCTTCACCTGAGACTCCATTGTGGATACGATATACTGTGTCAGGCACATTTGCGGACTATCATATAGCAACGCAGCGAAACAGTCACCCTGCGGTACAAACTTCTGTCCTTCTATGACAAAATAATCCACTTTCCGCATATCTACCTGCAAGGTTATCCGTTTCTCCGGAGTAACCACAATCAGACTCTTTTTATAGGTATCATAACGGAGCTGCAAATCCGAGTAAAGCCATCTGCCATAACAGACAGCCCCCTCGCGAAATTCATCCGTATTCCAATAGGGATGGTTAAGATACTTCTGCTGGTTATAATTTTCCTCTGCCTTACCGGAGTAAAGAGCAGCATAATCTCCTGCCGCTTTTCTGAATTCATCAAAAACGGCTTGTTGTGCACAAACCAAAGATGGAAAACATAGGACGCATAGTAGCGTGTAAAGGTGTGTTTTTCGCATATATGTGAAGTGTTATAGGTGAGGATAATCACAAATATAACATTTCACTTTTAAAAATAAAATTATTATTATATATAATTCAAATAAAAACAAAAAATAGAACCATAATCGGATGCTAAACACAAAGCTAAACATTTAGCATGCAAGCAGAAGCACATTACAATAAGATTAAAGCGCCATTCATCCTCTACCATCAATTATACTTACATATATTTATAAAAAACGATACAGCACAATCGCTCAAGCCGCAACAATATCCTTCCCGAAAGGAGTCAATGCCAGCCCTGCCAGCTTAAAGTGTTGGATACCGAAAGGAATGCCTATAATGGTGATGCACAGCAATAACCCGAATCCCAAGTGCGAAAGGCAAATCCAAATGCCGCCCAAGAATATCCAAAGAATATTCATCAGCACATAGAGGCAACCGTTGGAACGTTCCCCGCTACGAACCTCTTTGCCGAAAGGCCACAAGGCAAGGCTTGCCATTTTCAAGGTCTGCATGCCAAAAGGGATGCCAATAATGGTGAACATCATCAATAAACTTGCAATAAGATACTCCACAGCAGTGATGATACCTCCAAACATCAACCACAAAATATTCATAAAACAGCCCATAGCTTTCCTTTTTTTAATACTGAACACAAATATAGCATTATTTATTTGAATGTTCCGTCTCCCAGTCACTAAATTCAAAACTCAGCTGTTCCCAGACTCCTTTCTCCTCCCCCTCTTCACGGGGGTTGGAAACGGAAAGCCCAATCAAACGGATAGGATGATGTTCATAATCCACTTCCTGCAGCAATTGCTTTGCCAAAGGCAGAATCACGTCAAGGGCAACCAGCTCCTTTGTTTGGGTCATACTGCGGGTAATCTGGCTAAAATCATGAAACTTGATTTTCAGCGTCAGCGTATTCCCGCGGAAATTGGTGTGCTCCAGTCGCCCCACCAGCTCCACTGCCGCATGGTACAGCTCTATAATGACGGATGAACGCTTGCTGATGTCCTTCTCCAACGTATGTTCGCAACCCACAGACTTGCGGATGCGGACAGCCTCTACCGGACGGATATCGATGCCACGGGCAAAATCATAATAAATTGTTCCCACTTTGCCAAATTCGCGGGTCAGCATCTCCAAAGACTGCATACGCAGCTGTTCCCCGTTGTGAATCCCCAAAGTGTGCATCTTCTTCGCCGTTACCGGTCCCACTCCCCAGAAACTTTCAATGGGCAGCCGGGCAACAAAGTCCAGTGCCTGGGCAGGATGTATGGTGCAAAGCCCGTCCGGCTTGCGGTAGTCCGAGGCTATCTTGGCAAGAAACTTATTATAGGATATGCCGGCAGAAGCCACCAGATTCAACCTCTCCCGCACCTTCCGCTTTATCTCCTTCGCGATGTCTACAGCCAATGGAATGCCCGGTTTATTCTCCGTCACATCCAGAAAAGCCTCGTCCAGCGAAATGGGCTCGATGACATCCGTATATTCATGAAAGATTTCGTGTATCTGGCGGGAAACGGATTTGTAGACTTCCATCCGTCCCGGGATAAAGATAAGTTGGGGGCACAGCCGCTTTGCCTTCAGTGACGACATGGCAGAACGCACCCCGAAACGCCGTGCCTCGTAACTGGCTGCCGCCACCACTCCCCGTTCCTCCGCATGGCCCACGGCAATGGGCTTGCCCCGCAATGCAGGATTATCACGCTGCTCTACGGAGGCGTAGAATGCGTCCATATCGATGTGTATAATTTTTCGTCCGGTCATTCTTCTTTCAACTCCCCGATACAAAGATACACTAATTTTTCTTCATCCGAAGTATCCGCCGATAGACATAAATGAAGGCTGGTATTAAAAAGGCATCTGCAAAAATCCATGCAGTAGGGTCACCAAAACACACGGCCAGATAGCCGAAAGCCGGAACAGCCAGCAGGCTGACCAGTATCCGGGCAATCATCTCCAAGACACCGGAAAGCATGGCAAGATTGGTATATCCCACCCCCTGGATAGTGTATCGCAGGATGCAGAGCAGTCTCCAAACCGGGAAAAAAGAAACGGAAATGTATAGGAACAACTCCGTATTCTTCCATTTCTCTGGATGTTGCCATAAATCTAATACCTCCGAAATTGGGTGTAAAAATAGGGAAAGATAGCGTTTAACTCGCGAATTACCTCTATCAGCTACCGGAAATCTTCGGGATGAACATCTCCGATATTGCCGATACGGAAAGTGTCGGCTTGCGAAATCTTTCCCGGACATTCCGGAAATTTTCACTTTGCAACCAAGTTGCATCTCCTTTCCGCTACCTTTGCTGCAGAAAATAGAAAATAAGAGGAAACAATATGAGTTGCAAATGCTGCTGCACACACGGACATACAGCGATACAAGAAAAAAGAAACAGTCTGCTGAAAGATTATTGGAGAATCATCCTCTCCACCCTATTACTTTTCGGAAGTCTCATCCTGAATGCTACTGACGCCACCTTCTTCAAGGGAGAGTATGTACCTTTTATATGGTACTTGCTTGCCTATCTCCCCGTAGGCCTCCCGGTGATGAGGGAAGCCTGGGAAAGCATCCTGCAAAAGAACGTGTTCAGCGAATTCACCCTTATGTCCATCGCCACCCTCGGCGCCTTCTATATAGGCGAATATCCCGAAGGCGTTGCCGTCATGCTCTTCTACTCCTTGGGAGAGCTCTTTCAGGACAAAGCCGTAGACAAAGCCAAGCGTAACATCAGCGCCCTGCTCGACGTACGTCCCGAAACGGCAACGGTCATCAGAAACGGCAGTACGCTTGTCGAAGCTCCCCAACGTGTGCAGGTAGGCGAAACCATCGAAGTAAAAGCCGGAGAGCGCGTCCCCCTGGACGGAACGATGCTGGACGAAGTTGCCGCCTTCAACACCTCTGCACTGACGGGAGAAAGTGTTCCCCGCAACATCCGCCAGGGCGGGGAAGTGCTTGCCGGAATGATTGCGACCGACAAAGTCGTACGCATCCAAGTCACCAAACCCTTCGAGAAAAGTGCTCTTTCCCGTATATTGGAACTGGTGCAGAATGCCTCCGAGCGCAAAGCGCCGGCAGAACTTTTCATCCGTAAGTTTGCCCGTATCTATACGCCCGCCGTCACCGGACTGGCGGCATTGATTGTACTGCTCCCCTTCCTCTATTCGCTGGCAGATGCACAATTCTCGTTCATCTTCAATGACTGGCTATACAGGGCATTGGTCTTTCTGGTTATCTCCTGCCCGTGCGCCCTCGTCGTAAGCATTCCGTTAGGCTACTTCGGAGGAATCGGCGCCGCCTCCCGCCTGGGTGTCCTCTTCAAAGGTGGCAACTACCTCGATGCCATCACCCAAGTCAACACGGTGGTATTCGACAAGACGGGTACGCTGACCAAAGGCACCTTCGATGTACAATCCTGCCAGGCACAACCGGGAGTTACGGAAGAGAAGTTGATACAGCTTGCCGCCTCGGCAGAGCGAAACAGTACGCACCCCATAGCCAAAGCCATCATAAGCTATGCCAAACAAAGAGATATAGAGCTGATTACCACAACGGACGTTACGGAGATTGCCGGCCACGGACTGCAAGCCACTATGGATGGAACGCGTGTCCTGGTGGGGAACACCCGCCTGCTGACTAAGTTCGGGATAGAATATCCCGATGAATTGTCATCAATTGTCGATACGATTGTGGCCTGCGCCATCGGAACAAAATATGCCGGTTATCTGTTGCTATCAGACACATTAAAGGAAGATGCCGTCAACGCCGTCAAAGAATTAAAAGCTTTAAATATCAATAATATTCAGATATTATCGGGAGACAAACAAGCCATTGTTACTAACTTTGCAGAAAAGCTAGGCATCACCCAGGCATACGGAGACCTGCTGCCGGACGGAAAGGTGAAGCACATCGAGGCACTCCGCAGCAACCCTGCCAACCGAATAGCCTTTGTGGGCGACGGCATCAATGATGCCCCGGTTCTTGCCCTTAGCCATGTGGGCATCGCCATGGGCGGACTTGGCAGCGATGCCGCCATCGAAACCGCCGATGTAGTGATACAGACAGACCAGCCTTCGAGAGTGGCCACCGCCATTCATGCGGGCAGGCAAACCCGCCGGATTGTCTGGCAGAACATCTCGCTGGCTTTCGGAGTGAAGCTGCTTGTCCTCATCCTCGGTGCCGGTGGAATCGCCACACTTTGGGAAGCTGTCTTTGCCGACGTAGGCGTCGCCCTCATTGCGATAGTGAACGCCATACGCATACAGAAACTTATTAAATAGAAAAAATGGAAGAAAAGAAATATTTGGACCTATTGGCCAAAAGGGACATACAGCCCACTGCCATCCGCATCCTGGTATTGCGCACCATGATGCAGGCAGGCCGTTCCGTCTCATTGCTCGACCTTGAAACCATGCTGGATACGGTGGACAAATCCACCATCTTCCGTACCCTTACCCTATTCCTCTCCCATCATCTGATACACAGTATAGATGACGGGACGGGTTCCTTCAAGTATGCCGTGTGCAGCGACAGTTGCTCTTGCGACGTAAGCGACCTGCACACCCATTTCCATTGCGAGAAATGCAACAAAACCTTCTGCTTCACCAACATTCCCACTCCGGTGGTGAAGCTGCCTCAAGGATTTACACTGAACAGCATCAACTATGTACTGAAAGGCATTTGTCCGGACTGTGCAGCAGAAGTCAACCGGGAGGCTTAGTTAAAAAATAAAAATCCATGCAGTCATTCATGTTCTTCTCTATCCTTAAGAAATAACATTGAGACAAACACATGGATACAAAAGCTCTTGTCACTTTATGCCAGAAGGGAAACGGGCAGGCCTTGAGCCTGCTCTACGAAAACTATTCAGAGAAAATGCTGAAAGTATGCCTACGCTATATTCCCGACCCAACGATAGCCCAAGATCTTCTTCACGACGGTTTTGTCATCATATTCACTTCCATTCATTCGCTGCGCAACCCGGAGAAACTGGAATACTGGATGAAAAAGATTATGAGAAACCTGGCACTGCAATACCTCAACCATGCCAATGCCAACCCCACCATCCCATTGACAGATATTCCGGAAGAGGAAGAGCCTGCTGAAAATCCTTTTTGTCCGGATTTCATTTCGTACGATAAGATGCTGGATATAGTGGAGAGCCTTCCGGAGGGCTACTGCAAGGTATTTAAACTGGCAGTACTGGAAGGATTGTCCCACAAAGAAATCGGAGATTTACTGGGTATAGCGCCACACTCCTCTTCCTCCCAATTGTTCCGGGCGAAAATTTTACTTAAAAAGATGCTGGCAGGATACCGTGTATTCATTGTTTTGACAGTATTGCTTCTCTTTCCAACGCTGTATGACTATCTGTACAGAGAGAAAAAGAGTATCAGGGAAAACCGTTTGTCCAAAGTTTCTTCCAGGCAAGCCGGGAGTACGCAACAAACAAAGAAAACCGATACTCCCCGAACCGACGAACAATGCTATACCAAAGAAAATCTGAACAAAAGGGAACGAATCATCCCTCCCGTTCCAGTTTCCACAGAATGGCCCCTTGCCATACCCACAATGAAAGATAGTATCCACAAATATCCCATACCTTCTCCATTCACCGGACAGACCATCACCAACCGACAGATGGCTTTCGTCTTCTCCCCTTCCCTGATGCCGCCAACCCGCAAGAAGAAATCCGGAAAATGGAAGTTGATGCTGGCAGGTTCACTCGGACCGCAACTGGCACAGAACTTATATAAGCTGATTGCCACTCCACATACCGACGGCATTTCAAGTGACTTCCCTCAACAAGTCAGCACGTGGGAAGAGTATTATTCTTATCTGCACACCCGCTATCAGCAGGGTACTCTGGGAAAAGATTCCATCGGACTCATGCAGATTGCCCAGAATAACAGCGGCAGGATTGTTGAGAACCAGCAACATCATGCCCCCATCGTTGTGGGACTCTCTCTCAGCAAGAAATTGAATGAGCGTTGGAGTCTGGAAACCGGATTGCAATATACGCTTCTCAGGTCGGAGTTCACTACCGGCGAAGCATTCCGCATTCAAGACAACCAGAAGTTGCATTATATCGGCATTCCTCTCCGGCTTTCCTACTGTTTCTGGCATTACAAACGTTTCTCCAGTTATGCCACGGCAGGCATGCAGGTGGATATCCCCATAAAAGGGACACTCCAAAGCTTCCATGTCACAGACAGTATTCCACACAAGCTCGACAGCCAGCCGGTAAGTGCTCCCTGGCAGTGGTCGGTCAACACAAGTATAGGCATACAATATCGCCTCACACCCCAGGCAGGCATCTATCTGGAGCCGACTGTAAACTATTATATCCCCGACGGCAGCCAACTGCGCACCATCCGAAAGGAACACCCGTTCATATTCACCCTCCCGGTAGGCCTCCGCATTTCCTGGTAAAAAAACGATGCGCCACGCAGTCTTTTACCCGACTGATTATCTATTTATATGGATAATCAAACTCAAGAAGGAACAAAGAACATGCAGAAACGACATACCGACCGGGAAAGCTACTTTGATGAACAGTCACAGACCAGCAAGAACTATTATATCCCCTACATAAAGGAAGTCATCGGACACATCCCCGATAAAGTGCTGGAAGTGGGCTGTGGAGAGGGAGGCAATCTGCTCCCCTTTGCCGAAGCCGGTTGCCGGGTGATGGGCGTAGACATTGATGCCACGCGAATAGAACAAGCCAGAACCTTCTTCGCCCAAAGGCATCAGCAGGGACAGTTCATTGCCACCGACATTTTCCAGCTCAAGGACAAGGCTACGAATTTTCCCCTGATTCTTCTACACGATGTGATAGAGCATATCAGAGACAAAGAACGGTTCTTCTCCGGCCTACAAGAACATTTGTCTGCCGACGGAGCTGTATTTGTAGGGTTTCCCGCCTGGCAAATGCCATTCGGAGGCCACCAGCAGATAGCACACAGCCACATTGTTTCACATTTCCCTTTTCTCCACCTCCTTCCCCGCACTTTATACAGATGGATATTAAGACTATGCGGTGAGCAGGAACGCGTAATCATGGAGCTACTGGATATAAAGAGCACCGGATGCACCATCGAACTGTTCAATCGCATCGCCCGGCAAGCCAACTATCAAATCATTGACCGGAGACTGTACCTTATAAACCCACATTATAAAATCAAATTCGGCTTGTCCCCACGAAGGCTCAACGGAGTTATTGCTGCTATCCCGTACATAAGAAACTTCTTTTGTACAAGTTGCTTTTACATATTAAAGAAAGGGACTAAAACTGTTAATCACTACTGATTTCCCAGCTTTAGAATTGATTCCGAACCATCAATTTAAGATTATATATTCAGAAGAAACCATTAAATTTCTGAATAGCCCTGATGAAAGAGGGTGTGTAGAAACCCTCATAAACTAAAAAATCACCCTCGCTGCAGATGGTTGTAGCGAAGGTGATTTCAATAAAAGGGGAACTTGCACTTCCTCCCTTTTAATGTTTTTACATCGTTACTTGGTTCATTACAGCCTCGTCAGGTGTCGTTCCTATTTCATCGGCAAATAATATGTGGGTGATAGACCCTCTCGGGGTCGGAGTTTCGATTTTAATTCTTTGACCTTGGTACATCTCCGGAATATCCACCAGCTTACATCTATGGGCTTCGTTATTGCCAAAACTGACATAATAATCTTCCCCTATTACCAGCTTTACAGGTTTACGTTGAGAGAAATGAGTCGGACAAACAGAGCTATCCACTTTTATATCTATCACAAAACCAAGAGCGGATGTTACCTTAGATAGTATATCAATGCTCACATTATAAGCCCCTTTCTCTATCTTGGCTATATTAACACGATTAACACCACAAAGATTAGCCAATTCCTCTTGGGTCATATTTCTCTTCTTGCGAAGAATGGCTAACCGACTACCAATCCGTTCACGTTCTTTCAAAATCTTCTCTGTACATTTTCCTTCGTGAATTTTCATAAATCTGTTGCAGAATTTAAAGTGTTGCCCCCACTTCTAATAGTTATTGATTTTTGAACAGACAAAAGTAGATATTAATTTTGAATTGTAGCACATTTACTACAACTATTTTCTAAATGAATATAAAAGGTAGGGGGAGTAGAAGAAAAGAAAAGCCCCTGAATTACTGGAATTCAAGGACTTACAAACTTCTTTTTACTATTTCCGTGGAGCTGGAGGGTGTCTCTCGAACCTTTTTATAAAATTTCACAGGATATCAAATATCATGTAATCAGTTATTTATCTCTTTCTTTCATTAATCTAAATATCTCTTAATATCATTGTATATCTCATTTTTCGGGTGTATTTTTGGGTGTCATTTTCAAACACACCCAATTATGAATATTAAAAGAAATATCATTTTCGCACCGGAAAGCCGCAAAAAAGACGGTATTCCAGTCACAAAGAATGTGCCAATCCGTATGCGTGTTATCTTTGCCAGTCAGCGTATCGAATTTACTACGGGATATAGAATCGATGTAGAAAAATGGGACACAGACAAGCAACGGGTTAGAAACGGTTGTACCAACAAGCTAAAGCAAAGTGCATCCGAAATCAACGCCGAACTATTACGGCAATACACCGAAATACAGAATGTGTTCAAAGAATTCGAGGTGCAAGATGTAATACCCACCCCTGCACAAATTAAGGAAGCGTTCAACCTAAAGACAAAAGGGGAAAAGAAAGAAAACCATGAGGAAAAGCAAAAGGTTGAATTAGACTTCATGAAAGTTTTCAATGAATTTGTAGCAGAATGTAGCAAACAAAATGACTGGTCTTCCTCAACCCTCAAAAAGTTTGCAACAGTCAAAAAACACATTTATACATTTGACCCTAATACTACGTTTGACAGTTGGACGGAAAAACATTTCAATGACTATATAGAATTCTTGCGTACAGAAAAAAACATGCGCAACACTTCCATTGCCAAACAAATCAAATTCGTAAAATGGTTCTTACGTTGGAGTAATCGAAAAGGGTATCACCAAAACATGGCTTATGATAAATTCGCGCCTAAAATGAAGAGTGCACCCAAAAAAGTGATATTTCTCACCCAAAATGAAATAAATAAACTAAGAACCTGCCCAATACCACCAACAAAGAAATACCTTGAAAGAGTAAGGGATGTATTGCTATTTTGCTGTTTCACCGGATTACGTCACTCCGATGTGTATAATTTGAAACGTAGTGATGTTAAAAACGGTCATATCGAAGTTATTACCATAAAGACGGCAGACAGTCTTATTATTGAATTAAATGACCACAGCAAGGCAATACTCGAAAAGTACAAAGGTGTGCCGTTCCCTAATGACAGGGCATTGCCAGTTGTAAGCAATCAAAGGATGAACGAATTTTTAAAAGAACTGGGACAACTGGCAGAAATAGATGAACCAATACGAGAAACATATTATAGAGGAAATGAACGAATAGACGAAGTTACACCTAAATACGCATTATTAAGTACTCACACCGGAAGACGAACATTTATCTGTAATGCTTTGGCACTTGGCATTCCAGTACAAGTAGTAATGAAATGGACGGGACACAGCGATTACAAAGCGATGAAGCCCTATATTGATATAGCGGATGAAATCAAAATCAACGCTATGACTAAATTTAATCTGATATAACTATGGACGAAAGAATAACATCAATGATACCCCACTACGGGAAACTCAACAAGATATATACCGAAATAATGTCCGGCGGCAGTTTCTCTTTTGAGAAGCAGCAATTCATTTCCGGCTTTTACGGAGAGTACGGGGACACGCAGACATTTGAAACCGCACTCATCAGCCTCATGCTTGAAATGGACGCCGCACACTTCTCCATATTGCTGAACAGCCTGAAACGTGAGATTGAAAGCAACATCTCGACTTACAACGCCTGCAGGGAGTTTTTCGACCGTCTCGATACCGAATACGTCTGCCGACGGCATGAAAGCCGTTTTGACTGGGACATCGACAGACAGATGAAAGTCACAAACGGATATTACCGGGAACTCATGGAAGCCAACGGCTCTTTGGAAGCGGTAGGCTTCAGGGAGCATGACCGTCAGGAAGAGGAACTGCTGGAAAGAAGGTACGAACGGTGCAAGCGGGAATACGACAAGGAAAAAGCCAAACTGGATGAACTGTACAAACAGAAGGAGCAGGCAAGGCGGGAAGCCCTGCAATGCCTGAAAAACCGTTGCGGGGACATTTGCAGACTGGGCGGCTCACTATTGGCAATCCTTGAAAAATACCTGACCGACCAAAAGAAAAAGGAGGGAGAGGAAAAGGAAGCCGCCACCACACCGACAAGCCAACCCGCCTACTTCCCCATGAAACTTTTGTCAGCCGTTTACGAAAGATGCAACGGTGAGCAGTTCGAAGCCGTTTCAGAACTGGACTTCTACGCCAGCATGAACCTGCAACCATGCGAAGGCAGACTGAAAATAAGACCGAGGGAGAAAGCCCGTGTATGCTATCTCATTTTCCTTATGGGTGAAACGCTGCCCAAGCCGGACAGAGAAAAATGGAAAGGGGACATCATGAACCTGCTGGGAATAGACGATGCATACTACAAGTCAAAATACAAAGAGCCCGTTTCCGATTTCCCCAGTGACAGCAATCAGGTATTTGCAAAGGAAATGCGGTCAATATTCCGATAGTCGGTGATATGTCCCGACACTCCACGACACGACCACTTTTACCACTCAAAATAATTTCCGCCACCCTTTATTATCTTCTGATATTTAGTGAGATAGCGTGAAACCACAATCACGCTATCCACATCCTTACCACCCGTACCCGGAACTAACTTTGCACTGTTCGAACGAGGTAAAAAGCCCATGCGCAGGGCTTGCAGTACAAACGTTAATTCATTCTGATATGGAAATTAGAGACCTTTTATCAAAGCCCGTATGGCAGATGACGGGCGAAGAGTTCATATTCCTGAACCGCCATGCCTTGCAAGGAAGCGAAACGAAGCCAGCCCAGCCAGCAGCCGACAAGGACAAGAAATACGTGTACGGGATAGGCGGCATAGCCCGGCTGTTCGGGTGCAGCATACCCACAGCAAACCGCATCAAGAAAAGCGGGAGGATAGACAGAGCCATTACGCAGATAGGACGAAAAATCATCGTCGATGCGGACATGGCGCTTGAACTGGCAGGACACAAAAGCGGGGGACGCAGATAGGGAGGTGCGATATGGACAACAAGGAAAGAAACATCACGCCCGAAGAGGCGGTAATCCTATGGCAAGCCTCACGGCTCGACCTTTCGGAAGACTACGAGAAGGCACCCGAAATTCTGAAAGTGCGAGGCTCCGTCATCGGTACGCTGGGGAATTTCAGCGCGTCAATCGGAAAAGCCAAGAGCAAGAAGACGTTCAACGTCTCCGCAATCGTGGCGGCTGCGCTGAAAAACGGGACGGTACTAAGCTACACGGCTGAACTGCCCGAAAACAAGCGGAAAATACTCTATGTGGACACCGAGCAAAGCACCTACCACTGCGCAAAGGTGGCAAAACGGATATTGCGCATGGCGGGACTGCCCGCAGACAGAAACCATGAAGACCTTGAATTCCTCGTCCTAAGGAAGTACACGCCCGAAGAGCGCATAGCAATCGTGAGGGAGGCAATCTACCGCACCGAGAATATCGGGCTGGTAGTCATTGACGGAATACGGGACATGGTGCATGACATCAACAACCCCGGTGAGTCCACAACGGTAATCTCCTATCTGATGACATGGACGGGGGAAAGGGACATCCACATCCATACTGTCCTGCACCAGAACAAGGGGGACGAGAATGCAAGGGGTCACATAGGAACCGAGCTAAGCAACAAGGCGGAAACGGTGCTGCAAGTGGAGAAGGACGAGAATAACCCCGACATAAGCAAGGTCAAAGCCGCACACATCAGGGCGGTGGACTTCGAGCCGTTCGCATTCCGTATCAATGGGGAGGCACTGCCCGAACTACTGGACGGCTACCGGTTCAAGGAGAAGGAGCCGGGCAAAGGGAGGAGGGGAAAATTCGACCCCAACAAGGACATCAGCGAGCAGCAGCACCGCATCGCACTGGAAGCCGCATTCACCCTGAAAGACGAATACGGCTACAAGGAACTTGCGGGAGTATTGAGGGATGCCTACGCCTCTGTGGGCGTCATACTTGGCGGAAACAGGGTGACAGACCTCATTACCCTATTGAAGAACAAACGGATGATAGTGCAGGAGAACGGCAGGAAATACACCTTCAAGCCCGATTTCCACTATTAGCGGTATGGTATGGGAACCACTTTACTTTAGTCACGTACCATATATATACGGAAATAAAGTAAAGTGGATATAGCCCGTAACATATAGAGAGGTACGGGCGAAAACAAAAAAAGATGTTCACACCGCCTGACAAGAAAAACAGCACGGGCATGACAGCCCGGAACCGCTTTACTTTAGTCAGGGTGCATATATATAGCGAAATAAAGTAAAGCGGATGCAGCCCGCAGCATGCAGAAGGTACGGGCGAAAACAAAAAACAATATCCACTTAAACAGAAACCCACATGAATACGAATGAAGCGAAGCGGATACGCATAGAGGAATATCTGCACAGTCTTGGCTACAGCCCGGTAAGACGGCAGGGCAATAGCCTATGGTACAAGTCACCTTTCAGGGACGAGTGCGAACCGTCCTTCAAGGTGAACACCGAGCGCAACCTATGGTACGATTTTGGCGCGAGCAAGGGCGGCAACATCATCGCACTGGCGCAGGAGCTCTACGCATCCGACAGCCTGCCCTACCTCTTGGAAAAGATAGCGGAGCAGGCACCAAACGTGCGCCCGGTCTCCTTCTCTTTTGGCGGGCAACCTTTCTCCAAACCGAGCTTCCGACAGTTGGAGGCGGTGCCGCTTTCTTCCCCCGCCCTATTCTCCTATCTGCGGCAGAGGGGGATAAATACGGAACTGGCAAAAAGAGAATGTTGCGAGGTGCGCTATCAAACTGACGGCAAGCCTTACTTTGCCGTCGGTTTTCCCAACCGTTCGGGAGGCTACGAGATACGCAACAAGTTCTTCAAGGGCTGCATAGCACCGAAGGACATCACCCACATACGGCAGGAACAGACGAAGGAGACCTGCTACCTCTTCGAGGGCTTCATGGACTACCTCTCCTTCCTCACCCTGCGGCTGGAAAGGTGTCCCGGACGCCCCGAACTTGACGGGCAGGACTACATTGTGCTGAACTCGACTGCCAGCCTCTCCAAAGCAATCCACCCACTGGGCGATTACGAACACATCCATTGTTTCCTTGACAACGACAAGGCGGGAATGGAAGCCGTTCAGGAACTGCGGGAGGAATACGGGATGCGCATACGGGACGCATCGCACATATACGGAGGCTACAACGACCTGAACGACTTCCTTTGTGGTAAACGGTCAGGACAAGCGGAACGGTGGCAGGAGAAGCCGGAACCGGAGAAAAGGCAACGGCAGGCAAGGCAACCGGAGAGGAAAGGCAAAGGCATCGGGATGTAACCGCACATGCCAACGGAAGGCTTTAAAAAAGCCATAGCTCATTAGGGCTTTTTCTTCACGCAATGCACGCATCGCTAAAAAAGCCCCAATGAGCAAAAGGGACGCCGCCCCTTTTGAAACCCCGTGAGCCATGCGGCATGGAAGCAAGGCAGGGGAAGTATTAACCGAAAAATGTATTACAGTTATGGGATATGCAGTTTTGCATTTGGAAAAGGCAAAAGGTGCGGACGGCGCAATGTCCACGCACATAGAGCGCACCGTACACCCGAAGAATGCGGACAGAACGCGAACGCACCTGAACCGGGAACTGGTACAGTTCCCCGAAGGGGTAAGGAACCGTACGCAGGCGATAGCGCACCGGATAGAGACGGCAGGCATCAAACGCAAGATAGGTACCAACCAGGTAAGGGCAATCCGGGTGCTGCTCACCGGAAGCAACGAGGACATGAAGCGTATGGAAGAGGACGGGAGGCTTGACGGCTGGTGCAGCGACAACCTGAAATGGCTCCGGGAAACATACGGCGAGCGGAACCTCGTGTCGGCAGTCCTGCACATGGACGAGAAGACGCCGCACATACACGCCACCATTGTACCGATAGTGACCGGGGAGCGCAGGAAAGCCAGACAAGACAAACAGAACGGGAAGAAGAAGTACAGAAAGAAGAACACGCAGGATGTGCGGCTGTGCGCCGATGACGTCATGGCAAGGCACAAGCTGAAACACTATCAGGACACCTACGCACAAGCCATGAGCAAGTACGGCTTGCAGAGAGGCGTGGACGGTTCGCTGGCAAAGCACATACCGACCTCGCAATATTACAAGGAACTGGTGGAACGGCAGGACAGCCTGCAGGAGAACATCGAAAACCTGCTGGGGCTGGAAGAGGAAGCGCAGAAGAAGCTGAAAAAGGTCAAGGGGGAAATCAACGTGCAGAAGATGAAGGGTGCGGCGGTGAACGCAACCACAGCCATAGCGGACGGGGTGAGTTCTCTTTTGGGCGGCAGCAAGGTCAAGAGGCTGGAAGCGGAGAACGAAAATTTGAGGCAGGACATTGTGGCTCTGCAAAAGCAGGTACAAGCCGAACAGAGGGAGCAGACAAAAATGGAGAACCGCCACAACAGCGAGATAAACAAGATAGACCGGAGCTACCAGCAAAAAATCAGGGAATACGACAACAGACTGGAACAGATAGACACCTATTTCCCTATCGTGAAGGAACTGTTGCCCATAGCCGAACAATGCCGGGAAGTGGGGTTTACCGAGGAACTGACAAGGCGGGTTGTCAGCCTGCAACCCGTGGAGTTCAAGGGAAGGCTCTATTCGAAGGAACACAAGGAGAAGTTCAGGACGGAGCACTCGACGGCAACCGTGGAGAGGAACCCGCAGGAGAAAGGGAAATTCCGGCTGTGCATTGACGGCATGCCCATACTCGAATGGTTCAAAATGAAGTTTCAGGAACTCAAAGAAAAGCTGGGTGTAAGCCACACCCCAAAAGAAGAGAACAAACCGAAAAGAGGGTTGAGATTGTAAAACGTAATAAAAAATAGGGGCTTTGGTTTCATTTATTTAGCTGTTTTTTGTATTTTTGTATTGGATTGAGTATGCTCTTTCCAAGACATATTAGAATTTTTAGAAGCGTTATGCTTATCTTGTAGATGAAAACGTAGGAAATTTTCAAAGAGTACAAGGATAGCATAGTGGTTCTCACGCTATAGCGTGGGCTGCTATATCCATATCTGTACTCAAGGTATTTTCCTACGACCTTCATCTAAGACGTGGCATGCAGACCCACGCTTCTTTTTGTATAACTCTGCTTAGTGGGGTCTCAGGCGGCTATATATGAAACCAACAACATGATTTCACAAGATGAATTTTCTTTATTTGACCCTCAAAAAATGAGAGCTTCAGTCTTACCTGACAAGCCCGGTAACTATATCATAGTATTACGTAGTACGTCCTCATTGCCCATAAAAGTACAAATTTCCACCACTCCTATACTAACCTCTTTTGATTACAAAAAAGAGAAATACAATGTCGTGTATGTAGGCAAAAGCAGTAAAAGTCTGCGTATTCGTGACTACAAACAACATTTCACTGGCACTGCCGGAAATTCCACAATTCGCAAATCATTAGGATGTTTATTGGGATTCAAACTGATTCCAAGAGACATAAACTCTCCCCAAAACGGAAAAACTACATTTGGTGAATTTGACGAGCGTACACTGACCGAATGGATGAAAGACAACCTGCTACTTTTTTATTATGCAAATAATGATTATGCAAATGTTGAAAAAGAATTGATTCGCATATATAATCCCCCGCTTAACTTGCAAGGAAATTTCAATAAAACTAATCTTGATTTCCGCAAGGAGCTTTCTGCGCTTCGTTCATGCACTTCGGCGAAACAAGCCCCAATACCAAATAACCAATTAAAACTAAATACCTATCCACAACAATTGCAATGCAGCAATTGTGGTATAAATCTAACAATTGATGAAGGGTTAAAAAATAAGAAGTACATTAAATGCCTTTCTTGTGGTTGTATTATTCAAAATCCCATCTACATACAAAATAAAAAAAATAAAGAACGCCGACAATGGATAGCGGTATTGATTTTTCTTGTTGTGGTTATAATTTTCAATATTTCAAGTAGAGAATACAGCACTTCTTCAAAGGGTAACAATAGAATCGAAAACTACGGGAGCAACAAAGGACCATCTCAAACAAAAGCTATGGCAGGAGTAAGGGTCTATCTTAAACGGCATTATCTTAAAGACCCTGATAGTTATGAAGGAATAAGTTGGGAAGCCTTTGGTATATATAATAAAGACAATAATACTTATTTTGCTCTTCATAAATATAGGGCTAAAAACAGTTATGGCGGTTACGTGGTGGAAGAGAAACTTTTTGTATTGGATTCTGACGGGAATGTTATAAAAGTTGTAGATGACATGAATGAAGTCATTAATGGTTATTGATATAAACAATGAACAAACAATGAAGTTATGAAGGAGCAAAATGCTGAAAGACTTTCTGAATATGAGAAAGCCCAAATAGAGTTTGCAAAAGGTAAAGCGGAGTTTCTACAAGGATGTGGCGGTTGCCTGATGATCCCAATCATCATTATCATTCTACTTTGTATAGTAATTTTAATAGGTCTAATCGCTTCTCCTTTTATGGATTAATCAAAAAATTTAATTCTAACTTAAATAATATGGCATTATGAAAAAAATTATTACTTCTATTTTCATTTTGATGTTTTATCTTGGTTGTTCACCACCACAGAAGGATGTACTGTTTGCAAACGCTTCCGATGAACAAATCATAGAATGGGGTAAACAATACGTAGTCCATTCCATTGAGGATAGTTTAAAAGAAGGAGAAAGTTACAAAATAATGGAATGGATTTTGGCAGAAAAAAAGACAAGTATTCCCGTTGAGGTATGGCAAATGGATAATACATATAAAAAAGATTCAATATCAGGATGCGTCAAGCTATTAGATACACGAGGTATTTTCGATGAACTCGCATTTATAGGAAATGGTGATAGCGCATTTGTAGCCTTCGCTGTTGCATATACAATAGATGAAAAGAATGGGAATAGTTCATTCTTAGAAAAAGTTTTTACCCTCGATAAAAGTGGTAAAGTGTTGGATTGTAGCGATTACCTCAGCCCTTCTCAAAAGAGAAAACAAATAGAAGAAAATTTTAACAGAGCTTTGGAACAGATGGGTCCTATTCTGATTCAGACGGTAAAGGAAGGTGCAGCTATGGCTGGTAAAGATACAAGCAATGTAACAAGTATAACGATTAATGGAAAGACATATTCCGAATAATTTATAATATTACGTATTATGAAGACAAATGAACGTATTTTAAGAATCAACAGTGTGTTGCGAGATTATTTTGCGAAACATCCTCAAAGCGGAATGATCCTTGCAAAAGAGTTTATGCCTCTTTTTATAAAGAATGGCATTTTCAATAAAGATAATAGAGAGGGGTTACCCATTCGAAAAGTTCTGCGAGATTTGGATACTGAAAATTCATTGGACAAAATTCCCTATGTTCATACTGAAAGGAAACCTAAAACAATCAATTGGTATTTTCGTCCTTTGCTTTTATCGCTTGTAATATTTATGGGTATGCTTTCGAGTTGTTCTTTTAAGTCAAATACCGATTTCCCAAAAGTGACCCATGTAGCTTTCCAAAAAGAAAAACATGGGAAATGGGGTATGGTTGGAGTTGATGGAAACATCTTGTTTGAAAATAAATTTGACAAAAGACCGTCTTATGCAGTAAATGGAGTGTTTAGAATTCGGGATTATGATACAAATCAATATCTTTACTATTCCGCAACTCCAACTCCCCAATTAATAGGAACTCCCAAAGGTTATAAGCAAGGAGGCATATGTAGCGAAGGAATAATTCCTGTTGTTTCTGCGGATGAACGTATTCACTATCTAACAGAAACGGGAGAAACTGCATTTTATTTGCTTCCGTATCAGGGAAAGGAATTCTTATGTGTATCTCCATTCTTTACGGAGCAACGTGCTTGGTTTCGGTTAGAAAATCGTAAATGCGGATATATAGATCCACAAGGCAATGTTGTGATAGAACCTATTTATGATAACGCTTTCCCTTTCCATGAAGGAAAAGCTATTGTATATAACAAAGAAGCTGACAAATGGTTAGTTATCGACCCCAATGGAAAAGAATTATTTGAAGCCAGTTCCAATGGATACCAACAATATTCATACACCTTTTTTGAAAACGGATATTGTTTAATAGAAAACTTCTTACTCAATGAAAAAGGCGAAAAAGCACAGAGATTCCCCTCTAATATTTATAGTATTTCACCTTTCATTGACAATGTTGCTTTATTTCAAGACAGTAAAACTGGATTATGGGGACAGCTTAACATACAAGGAGAAAGTATCGGAGAGCCTAAATATTCGCGAGCTTTAGGTATTGTAGGTGATTGGATATATGTTGCTGATACAATTGCTAATTTAAAAGATGACTGGGATAATCAATATATGAATGTATATGCAATAAATTCTAAAGGTGAAATTAAAAATAAAATAGAAAACGTTTCATGTTTTTACCCATTATCCCAATATATCATAATGGCAGAAAATGAGAAATATTACTTTGCTGACAAAAAAGGGAATCCAATAGACAACAACTCTTATTACAAAATTTCAGTTCCCCCATTTACAAATGCCCCCAGTTACTCATCCTTTTGGTCTTCTTTAATAGCACCTCACTCCTTGTCTGATTATGATGCTTGGGGAGTTGCAACCAATTATATAGATGAAAAGAAAACATTGGCATCAATATTCGATAAATTAACATCCGACGGCATTGACAGCTTAAAAATTGGTCAAACCATTCCAAAAATTATGGATTTATACAATATAAAACAAATGCCAACAAGTGGAATGATTGACTTGCATAATAGAGATTGGGGCATAAATCAGGTTTTTGCAACGTATTCCGTTGGCATTCTTCATGAATGTGAGTGTGTAATTGTGATTAAAGTAAAGATTGATGCGAGTGCTTCTCCGATAGGTGATAATCCAAAGAAATTGTTTGATGCTATACCACAATATCTTACAGAAACTTTGGGATTAAAAAGGGAAGATGAAACCCTTTATCGATCTGAAGATGCTTGTTATGATATTGTTTATTATGAAGGAGAGGATTCATTCTTTTTAATGTCTAAAGCGATAACAGAGAAATAGTTAAGAAACATTCATATAAATCGAACACTTAAAAATATTCCCGTACAGAACATCAAATTCTGTACGGGAATACTTTTATACATAAAAAATAATTATCTAAGTATTGTGGACCTGGGGAGAATCGAACTCCCGTCCAAACGAGGAAACCATATGCTTTCTACATGCTTATCTTTGCCTAAAATTTTCGAACATAAGCAAGACCAAAGCCACCAACTTATGCCTTATCCTCTAAAATTTCGTAAGAGTTACGAGGAAAAACTCAAACTATTCCCGATTTTACTGTGCCACTTTATCAAACGCTTCGGAACAAGAGCTTTTGAGTGACATCTCGTTTCTACCACTTTGGCGGAAATAAAGCTAATCTACTATACTTCGATTAAGCAGCGAGAGCATAATTTTCGTTGCCAGATAAAATTTTGATAACTGATATTTAAGTGGAAATTACCGACCCACTGCATGCTTACATACCATTCCAACTCGCTGTCAATTCCAGTCAAGCCCTAATGATGTTTCAAAGATAGGAAATCGCCTTGATAAGAACAAACAAAATGATAAAAATTAAAATAGAATATCACAAATCATCACAATAGTTAATTTATTTAAGAAAGGCAGATAGCTTTTGATATAAAGAATGATAATCAGACTATCATTTTTATTTCAGGGTGCATTTTGGGGTGTAAACAATATAAACACCTGATTATCAATATTATTTGTGGAGCTGGAGGGAATCGAACCCTCGTCCAAACGAGGAAATCATAAGCTTTCTACATGCTTATCTTTGCCTAAATTTTCGTGCAGCGGCAGAACCAAAGCCATCAACCGTTGCCTTATCCTCTAAATTTTCACCCGCGCCACGAGGCTGACACGAACTATCCCCGATTTGACTGCACCACTTTATCGGAATGCTTCGGAGCAACAGCTTCCGAGTGATGTCACGTCCCAGCACCTGGTGCCGGGATTAAGCTTCAATCTACTATACTTCGATTAAGCAGCGAGAGCGTAACGAGTTTCGCCAGATAAAATTTTGAGGACTGAGATTAAAGTGCAAATCAACGACGCACTGCATGCTTACTTACCATTTCTGCCCGCTGTCAAATCCAGTCAACCCCATGACTTTGTAACGGTCTGAAATTTAAAAGATTGCGTAACTCATTGCTAAGTAGGGAGGGTGAAAAAGGGATAAATGCTACTTTATTTTTCATCCTCTACCGCTTTCTTTGGCCCAAAGATACATATTCTTTTATTAGCAATCACCATATATTTACAAATATTAGCTAATACTGACTTTTCGTGATAAAAACAATAATCTTCCATACATAGAATATGTGCACCCCATTGTCATCAATGTTCAAACAGCTACCAAAGCCAGTATCCGTTGACAGAATTACCCCCTGCAAGAGGGAATATCTATCTTCTGTAATGGATATTTGTACAAAAGAGATGGGAAGTTAACGGAAAAAGTCTCTGAAGTTAACTGAAAAACCGGAAAGAATTAAGGAAGCAATCTATCCCAAACTTTGGTTTTTCCATACCCAACCTTGGGATGTCTAAACCAAGGTTTGGTTTAGACATCCCAAGGTTGAAAAGAAAGTTCTTCCGTACAAGCAACAATTCCGCCAACAGATTCCTATTATATAAATACACCCTCGTTTAACAGATGTAGCCGTAATACTTGTATACACCGCGATTGCATCTACTTTTCAGGTTATTATAGTGTTCTTTCTTTTTAAAAGTGAATGATATGTTTCGTCTAATAATGATTTGAATTCCCCGGTAGCGTCTTGGAGTATATTTTTAGTAAGAGGAAGACCCTTCGGACAATAAAAGCCGATACTTCGGACTATTTTATCCCTTTATTTCACACATTAGCCGTATTTTTGTCAACAAAAGAAACAATAATAACCAAGAGATTTTTAGAACATATCATGAAGAACCTTATTGCCCTAACCCTGCTGCTTGGAGGAAGCACACTGCTCTGCGCACAAAAGCCTGCCAAAACACCGGCAACCTACAAGCCGGTGAAAAGTGAAATGTACCGCAAAGGTTGGATAGACTTCAACAAAAACGGAGTGAAAGACGTGTACGAAGACCCCTCCGCCCCGCTCGAAGCACGCATCGAAAACCTGCTGCAACAGATGACGCTGGACGAAAAGACCTGCCAAATGGTCACCCTCTACGGCTACAAACGCGTACTGAAAGACGACCTCCCCACCCCCGAATGGAAAGAGCTGCTCTGGAAAGACGGCATCGGCGCCATCGACGAACACCTGAACGGCTTCCAGCAATGGGGGCTGCCTCCCTCGGACAATGCCTACGTCTGGCCCGCCTCGCGCCACGCCTGGGCACTAAACGAGGTGCAACGGTTCTTTGTGGAAGATACCCGTCTCGGCATCCCCGTAGACTTTACCAACGAAGGCATACGCGGCGTGGAAAGCTACCGCGCCACCAACTTCCCCACCCAACTGGGACTGGGACATACCTGGAACCGTGAACTGATTCGCCAAGTAGGACTCATCACCGGACGCGAAGCCCGCATGCTGGGCTACACCAACGTCTACGCCCCCATCCTCGACGTAGGACGCGACCAGCGCTGGGGACGCTACGAAGAAGTTTACGGCGAATCTCCCTACCTCGTAGCCGAACTGGGCATCGAAATGGTGCGCGGCTTGCAGCACAACCACCAAGTGGCCGCCACCGGCAAGCACTTTGCCGCTTACAGTAACAACAAAGGCGCCCGCGAAGGCATGGCACGCGTGGACCCGCAAATGTCGCCGCGCGAAGTGGAAAACATACACATCTACCCCTTCAAACGCGTCATCCGGGAAGCTGGCATGCTGGGCGTAATGAGTTCGTACAACGATTACGACGGCATCCCCGTGCAGGGCAGCTACTACTGGCTCACCACCCGCCTGCGTGGCGAAATGGGATTCCGTGGCTACGTCGTATCCGACAGTGACGCCGTAGAATACCTCTACACCAAGCACGGCACCGCCAAAGACATGAAAGAAGCCGTCCGCCAAAGCGTGGAAGCCGGACTGAACGTACGCTGCACCTTCCGCTCGCCCGACTCCTTCGTCCTTCCCCTCCGCGAACTGGTGAAGGAAGGCGGACTGAGCGAAGAAGTCATCAACGACCGCGTGCGCGACATCCTTCGGGTAAAGTTCCTCATCGGTCTGTTCGATGCCCCCTATCAGACAGACCTTGCCGATGCCGACCGTGAAGTGGAAAAAGAAGAGAACGAAGCCATTGCCTTGCAGGCATCCCGCGAGTCCATCGTTCTGCTGAAGAATGCCGGTGAACTATTGCCCTTAGACATCAACTCCACCAAGAAGATTGCCGTCTGTGGTCCCAATGCCAATGAAGAAGGCTACGCGCTGACCCATTACGGCCCACTTGCCGTAGAAGTGACCACTGTGCTGGAAGGCATTCAAGAAAAGACAAAAGGCAAGGCAGAGGTGCTCTACACCAAAGGCTGCGACCTGGTGGACGCCCACTGGCCCGAAAGTGAAATCATAGACTATCCGCTGACCGACGACGAACAAGCCGAGATAGACAAAGCCGTAGAAAATGCCCGTCAAGCTGATGTTGCCATCGTAGTATTGGGCGGCGGACAACGCACCTGCGGCGAAAACAAATCGCGCACCAGCCTCGACCTGCCCGGTCGGCAGTTGCAACTGCTTCAAGCCATACAAGCCACGGGCAAGCCCGTCGTACTGATACTCATCAACGGACGCCCGCTCTCCATCAACTGGGCAGACAAGTTCGTCCCCGCTATCCTCGAAGCCTGGTATCCCGGCTCCAAAGGCGGAACAGCCCTGGCCGACATCCTCTTCGGCGACTACAACCCCGGTGGAAAGCTGACGGTGACCTTCCCCAAGACCGTAGGGCAAATCCCCTTCAACTTCCCCTGCAAACCTTCTTCACAGATAGACGGCGGTAAGAATCCGGGACCTACGGGCAACATGTCACGCATCAACGGAGCACTCTACCCCTTCGGTTACGGCTTGAGCTACACCACCTTCGAGTACTCCGACCTCGACATCACCCCCCGAATCATCACCCCGAACGAGTCTGCCACCGTCCGCCTGAAGGTGACCAACACCGGCAAACGTGCCGGAGATGAAGTAGTGCAGCTCTATATCCGCGACGTACTGAGCAGCATCACCACCTACGAAAAGAATCTTGCAGGCTTCCAGCGCATCCACCTCGAACCGGGCGAAGCCCAGGAGCTGTCCTTCACCATCGACCGCAAGCACCTGGAGCTTCTGGACGCTGACATGAAATGGGTGGTGGAACCCGGCGACTTCGTGCTCATGGCCGGCGCCTCTTCCGAAGACATCCGCCTGAACGGAACGCTGACCGTAGAAGACTACCAGACCCGTGCCAAAGCCATTGAAGCCCAAAAACCAGCAAAGCGTGTGAGTACCAGCACCAACCCAGAGGATGCCGAAAACGTGCTCGACGAAAAAATCAATACCGCATGGCAAGGA
>NZ_JBCNZM010000023.1:46186-46526 GCF_040227615.1 Bacteroides sp. RTP31139st1_H2_RTP31139_211217
GAAAGAAGGGAGATTATATTACCTTTGCCTTAAAGAACGGAGCCAAGGTAGATAAAGTTGCCATTGCCTTTACACGTGACAACAACCTGCCGGCAACCTTCGAAATCCAGCTCTCGGGCGGTGGCGGACAGTTCCTCACCGTATATTCGGGCACCGTCAGCGAATACGGCAAACTGATTTCCTATCCGTTCAAAGGCACTACCGCCAGCGACCTCCGCATCGTGCTGAACGATGACCGCGTCAGTATTGCCGAAGTTAAATTTTAATGTGCTAATGTGCCAATATGCTAATGTACCAATGACCATGCAGCATATACAGCGCAGCCAATTAGCACATTAGC
>NZ_JBCNZM010000024.1:0-40077 GCF_040227615.1 Bacteroides sp. RTP31139st1_H2_RTP31139_211217
TTACCTTGTAAGTAAGAGAATTATTAAACAAACAAGAATGAACAGTTTTTTCTCTTTCAATACCATTGAGAAAGAAAAAAGCTATTGAATTAGTGTGAATTATGAAACAAGTTCTCCATTTCAATAAAGTGATTAAGTTCGTCATTATCTTTGGTGACTTATGCTTACTGAACATCATTTTCATCTCGCTATATCACATTTTTGACTACCAAACACTGGGCAATGAATTTACACATTCATTGTCCCAGCTATTGGTATTATTGAATCTAGTCTATCTACTTTGCAATTACTCCAATGGCGTCGTACTGCATGAACGTATTGTACGTCCGGAACGCATTGTACGTCGGGCTCTCCGTAATACAACTTTTCACGCCACGCTGTTCATCAGCTTGGCTACTTTAGCAGATATCGGTACCAGTTCACTCCGTTTTTTTACATGCTTTTATAGTATTTTCTTTATCTGCCTCGCTATATATCGTCTTCTTTTCCGGTATTTACTGAAAAAATATCGAGAACATGGAGGTAACTCACGTACCGTCATTTTAATCGGCAGTAACAAAAACATGACAGAACTCTATCAAGAAATGACCGGAGATCCCACCACGGGCTTCCGCATTACCGGCTATTTCTGTGATGTACCTTCTGATGATTTTCCCGAAGATGTCCCCTATTTAGGGCAGCCTAAAGAAGTTGTCACTTATTTACAGCAACACCATATAGAACAAGTCTATTGCTGCTTGCCTTCTGCACGTAGCCATGAAATACTTCCAATCATCAATTATTGCGAAAATCACTTGATTCGTTTCTATAGTGTACCTAATATTCGCAATTACCTGCATCGTCGCATGCACTTCGAGATGTTTGGCAATATCCCCGTACTCACTATCCGCGAGGAACCTTTGGCACAAATGGAAAATCGCCTACTGAAAAGAGCCTTCGACCTCTTTTTCTCCCTCGTTTTTCTGTGTACAGTATTCCCCTTCGTCTACATCATCATAGGTACCGCTATCAAGCTATCCTCCCCCGGTCCTATCTTCTTCAAACAAAAACGAAGCGGAGAGAATGGAAATGAATTCTGGTGTTACAAATTCCGTTCGATGCGTGTCAACATAGACAGTGACGAACTACAAGCCACCGCCAATGACCCGCGCAAAACAAAAATTGGAGATTTCATCCGTAAAGCCAGCATTGACGAACTTCCCCAATTTATCAATGTGTTACTAGGGCAAATGTCCGTTGTAGGGCCACGCCCCCATATGCTGAAACACACAGAAGAATATTCACGCCTTATCGACAAATATATGGTCAGACATCTGGTAAAGCCCGGCATCACCGGTTGGGCCCAAGTCACCGGCTACCGTGGTGAGACCAAAGAACTCTGGCAAATGGAAGGACGTGTACAGCGCGATGTATGGTATCTGGAACACTGGACTTTTCTATTGGATTTATACATTATATACAAGACAATCAGAAACGCCATTCAAGGCGAGAAAGAAGCGTATTGAGAATTAAAATTGAAAATCAAAAATTAAAAGGAGCAGTAATGAAAAACAAGAAAAGTATAGCCATCTTGATGGCGGCAATTACATTGGCAAGCTGCCAATCTTACAAAAAAGTACCTTATCTACAAAGTTACGAATCACTTACAGATAAGAGTTATAAGGAAATCGTCATCAATGAAGTCAACCAGCAGGATACCCTCTACGATGCGCGTATCCAACCTAAAGACTTGCTGAATATCACCATAAACACCACTGATCCGCAAGCTGCCGCACCGTTCAACCTGACCATGCAGACCTATAATAACATAGCACAATCCAATGCCAGCACTACATCGCAACCAGCTCTGCAACAATATCTCGTAGACAATGCAGGTGAGATAGACTTCCCCGTGATAGGCAGACTGCAAGTAGGCGGCTTAACTAAAAATGCAGCCGAGAACCTTATCCGTGAACAGCTTCGTCCTTATCTCAAAGAAATACCTATTGTCACTGTACGTATGTCCAACTACAAAATTTCTGTCCTCGGTGAAGTGAACAGTCCCGGAACTTTCACTATCAATAATGAGAAAGTGAATATTTTCGAGGCGCTTGCCATGGCAGGCGACATGACCATTTACGGTATACGAAACAACGTCAAGCTCATCCGCGAAGACTGTAACGGCCAGCGAAATGTCATCAGCCTAAACTTGAACGAGCAGAATATTCTTCATTCTCCCTACTACTACATGCAGCAGAATGATATCCTTTATATAGCTCCAAATAAAACCAAGGCAAAGAGTGCAAGCGTCAGTAACAGTACCACTATCTGGGTTTCTGTGATTACTTCCCTTGTTTCACTCGCAAGTCTGATTGTCAACATTGTAAGATAATTTTAATCCTCAAAAAATGAAAGAAGATTTATACGATGACCTTTTAAACGAAAAAGAGGAAAAAACAGATTTCCAAGCCCTCTTTTTCAAATACATCATTCATTGGCCCTGGTTTGTGGCAAGCGTATTGATATGCACTGGCCTGGCCTTTGCTTATCTCCGTTACCAAATACCTGTCTACGAAGTGTCATCTTCTATCCTAATTAAAGAAGACGACAAGAAAAGTACCAACAATGCACTGTCTGCCATGCAGGATTTTGGTATGCTTTCCATGACCAGCAACTTTGACAATGAGCTGGAAATTCTGAAATCAAGGACACTCATCAAGAAAGTCGTGTCACGTCTGAACCTTTATACCAACATCGCCATCGAACAATCTTTCGGCTACGATGTTCCACTTTACAAAAACTCCCCTCTTGATGTGTTCATGACCGCCGAGGAAGCTGACAAACTGGAAGGGAACATTCGGCTGGAACTGATATACTCCCCTACCGGCCAACTGACTGTCACAGCCTTTTATATACAAAACGGAGACAAGCAAGAAACGACCAAATCTTTCGACGAACTACCTGCCATTCTACCACTCCCGGTAGGTGTCATCACCATTTCGCACAATGATTCATTGCCTGCTCCGCAAGAGCCCGTCAATCTGAAGGCTATCATCAGTACCCCCACTGCCGCAGCAGCAGGCTATAGGGCAGGTCTGACCGTAGCCCCCATATCCAATACCAGTACCATTGCCACCATCAGTGTACAAAACACCCATATACAACGAGCCTCCGATTTCACCCAAGAACTGATAATACTCTATAATCAGGACACCAACACCGAAAAGAATGAAGTGGCCCAGAAAAGCGCCGACTTCATCGAGGAACGTATCAGCATCATCAACCACGAACTGGGCACCACAGAAACCGAACTGGCGGAATTCAAGCAACGCGCCGGACTGACCGACATCAGCAGCGACGCGCAGCTTGCCCTTCAGGAAAGTTCCAAGTACGAACAGCAATATGCAGAGAACGCCACCCAAATCAACCTCGTGAACTATCTGCGCGACTACATCAACAATCCTGCAAACAACGACGAGATCATCCCTGCCAACGTAGGACTGAGCGACATGAACCTGACCTCCGCCATAGACAAGTACAACAATCTCATCGTGGAGCGTAAGCGCCTGCTACGTACCTCCTCCGAAAGCAATCCCGCCATCATCAATCTGAACACGGGGATCGAGGCCATGCGCCACAATGTGAAAACCACCGTAAACAGTGTTTTGAAAGGCCTGCAAATCACCCGGAGCAACATCGACCGACAGTCGCGCAAGTACGAAAGCCGCATCAGCAACGCCCCCAAGCAGGAGCAGGAGTTCATGAGTATCGCACGCCAGCAGGAAATCAAGGCCACCCTCTACATCATGCTGCTGCAGAAACGCGAGGAAAACGCCATCACACTGGCTGCAACCGCCAACAATGGACGCATTATCGAAGAGCCCATGCCTGCCGGCATCGTTTCTCCCCAAGGCAAAAAAATCTATATGATTGCCTTTGTCATCGGCATCGGCATTCCCTTGGGCATCATTTTCCTATTGAACCTGCTCCGTTTCCGCATTGAAGGGCATACCGATGTGGAAAAGCTCACAAAGGTTCCCATTATCGGTGACATCCCCCTTACCGGTTCAAACAAGCATGAAGAGTCTGCCATTGCCGTACGCGAAAACGACAACGACATCATGACGGAAACCTTCCGCAGCCTGCGCACCAACCTGCTCTTCATGATGGGCGATCCGGATAAGAAAGTCGTCCTGGTTACCTCCACCATAAGCGGTGAAGGCAAGACTTTCATAGCTTCCAACCTCGCCCTCAGTCTGGCGCTGCTCGGCAAAAAGGTCATTCTGGTAGGATTGGATATACGCAAACCGGGATTGAACAAGTTGTTCCATCTTTCACACAAAGAAAAAGGAATCACCCAATACCTTGCCGCCCCCAAATCCACAGACCTTCATGCGCTGATACAGCCTTCCGGCATAACTTCCAACCTCGACCTGCTATTGGGCGGTCCCATCCCACCCAATCCTACGGAACTACTGGCACGCCAGTCACTGGAAGACACCATCAGTACATTACGCAAAGAATATGACTATATCGTACTGGATACAGCCCCTATCGGCATGGTGACCGACACGCTCATCCTTTCGCGCGTAGCGGACGCCAGCATCTACGTCTGTCGTGCAGATTATACGCATAAGACCGATTACCAGCTCATCAACGAGCTTCAGGAGCATCATCGTCTCCCCAACTTATGCACAGTAGTCAACGGAATCGATATGAAGAAGAAAAAATACGGTTATTACTACGGCTATGGTAAATACGGAAAGTATTACGGCTACGGTAAGAAATACGGATACAGTTGAGTTAGCGACTAGCTATTAAGAGTTGAGAGTAAATAATCGAGTGTCTAATTTTTAATTTCTAATTTCTAATTTTTAATTAACCCCGCCCCTCCAATGTGACAGGCGACCGCGTAGCGCGCCCGAACCTCAACTATTTATGAACCATAGAAATACACCTTTAAAGGATTTTACATGAACCATACTGATATCACCCCTCATATTATTCCTCGTCGCCAATGGCTGGTGGCATACGTGCAGTCTTGTCTGGAAAAGAAGACTGCCGAACGGCTGAAAGCTATGGGAGTGGAATATTACTTACCCATACAAAGCGAAATACGCCAATGGAGCGACCGGCGCAAGAAAGTGGACCGCCTGGTCATCCCGATGATGATTTTCGTGCATGTCACTCCGCAGGAACGCCCCCTGCCGCTTACCTTACAAGCTATCAGTCGGTACATGGTATTGCGCGGTGAAAGCCGTCCCGCCGTCATTCCCGAGGAACAGATGGAACGTTTCCGCTTTATGCTGGATTATAGCCCGGAGGCTGTAGAGATTTGCAGTACACCTCTGGCAGCAGGTGATGCCGTGAAAGTAATAAAAGGCCCCCTTGCCGGATTGGAGGGAGAACTGGTCATGATAGGAGGAAAAAGCAAAGTGGCAGTCCGGCTGGATATGCTGGGCTGCGCACATGTGGACATGCCGATAGGATACGTGGAGAGAATTAATTTTTAATTGTCTCGTATTCGCTTTTGGCGTCAAAACAAGGACAAGCCTTATGGATAGAGGAACTGAGTTGCCGATGCCCTGAAATACGGGCATTGGGATAGTCGGTCTTCAGCTGCCGAAGCAAGTCAAGCAAAGAGCATTTCTGCGCATAGGTACGTGTATCGGCAGGGACACCATTCTCGTCGAGCCCACCCTCATAGCAGATGCCGATACTCTTGTCGTTCCAGCCGGTGGCATGGGCTCCAATCTGATGAACCGGGCGACAAATATGCACCTCGCCGTCACGGGTGATGTAGAAATGATAACCGATATCGGCAAAGCCCCGTGCCAGATGACTGCGGCGAAGCGCCTCCACCGAGAAGTGACGGTCACAGCGCGTAGCGCTGCAATGAACTACCAGGAGGGTTACCTCCCGATAGTTCTGATAGAAACTGCCTGCTTTCATCCGGCTAACGGTTGATGCAGGAAGTCAAGCCAAACACTCCGGCCAATGTAGTGGCCACGGTAATAATCACTTTAAGGACAATGCCCCATACAGATTTTGATTTTGTTTTCTCACTCATAACAATTTGCAATTAAGGAATTAAACACTATGGTTAGCTGCATTTTTTAGACAGAAGAACATATTTATTTTCTCTCTTTTGTCTTTTCGTTTCATCCTAACGGATTTTCCCCCTGGTCTCCGTCCGAACCGCCTCCCGGGTTGCTGCCTCCACCGGCATCTTCACCCCCGCCAGTGGCTCCGGTCAGGTCCACGGTAGTCTTTCCGGCCTTCAGGGCTTTCACCACGGCACGGGCTGCACTTCGGGTTGCCACCAGATTGAATTCCGCCTCCTCCAGCAGCTCTCCAAAACGCTGGCCGCAGGTCCAGTTCACATTCAGCCTACGGATATGGATGGCAGGATTGAACTCCTTGGCAGAAGCCGCGCCGATACTGTTGATGCTGATGTAGAAACTCCCCAGGTCGCCCAACTGGATTTTTTGTCCGGCCAGCAACTGCTCCCGCATGCAATCCACGGACATGGTGAGGATGGCAACGATATCCGAACGCTTGTACACGCAGCCATGACTGGCTATATGCTCGGCAAAGCGGTTGATGTCCATCACTTCCGAATACTGCGCACTTGCGTACGCTTTTTTGGCAACCGTCTTATCGGTAGGATTGCCACGCATCACGATACTGTAGTTAATCATAAATTAAAAATTATAAGTTAAAAATTAAAAGATAGGGAGACGATACTAATCCCAGGGGCTTACGATTACTAATCTTCGCGCGTCACGATTACTAATCTTCACCCTTCATCGTCTGACAGAACAAAGATACGACGTACCTCCGGGCAGAATAAGAGATGCGGTGAAGTGATATGAAGGGATGTGGGAAAATGTGAGATTAGGTAAGATTATACCGGGTTCCGGCAATGGGTATACAGAAAAAATTCCGTACATTTACAGTGTAATAACCAGTTAAAGCATTGTTTATGAAGTACGTTGAAGACTACGAAAATATCCTCGGCAAAGAGTGGCCCGTCCGCCCCTATTACAAACGTGAACTGGCAGAGGCATACGCCCCCACCATTTCACCGGCATCCGCACTCAACCGCTTGTCCAAATGGATGAAGCTGAATTTGGAACTGGACGAAGCCCTGCGGCATACCGGCTACAAAGGCTCCCAGAAAATATTCACCTCCCTGCAGGTGGAACTTATATTCAGGTATTTAGGAAAACCGTGAAAGAATCAATCCCCCACATAGCGCGCCATGGCGCATTGGTTGCGGTAGATTTCATCCCCTTTCAGCTCGACCACCCGATAACCACGGCGGCCACCGGAACGGACAGCCTCATAGCCCTCCTGCTTCATCACCAGACCGAGGCGCGTGGGACTCAAGGGTTGCCGGATACCTATGTTGATATGTCCCAGTATCTGGGCATTGGTCAAGAACATACACTCCTCGCCTGGCATGGGGCGGCGATAGTACACCTGAACGAGCTCACGCTCCAGGCAGGGCACCTCAAAATAACGGTTATGAAGATTCACGGCATCAATCTCCTCCTGCTCAAACCAGTAGTGGAAGCCGCTCTTCCAGAGGGCATAGCCTTGCGCATACACTCCGGCATAGTCTATGGGATAATCGAAAGGACTGTCTATGGAATCCACCTCGAAGGGAAGCCAACGGCGGTTGCCACTGAGGTCGTTGAGGAAGGTGACGTTGTTGCTCGTGCCGCAGAAGCTGGCAATATGCGGACGGCTCTCCTTGAAGTGCCCGTAGGCGGCACGCTCGTTCACGTCTGTCATGCCGGTGATGGCCTTCAACTGGCTGACCTGGGCAGAGGTCATCTCCTCCAGCTCTTCAAGGCATACCAGTGCAAACTCGGTCAGCGTAAAAAGGTCGTCCTTGCTGACGCGCCGGCTGTTGCTTTTCACATAAAAATAACGCTGAAGTTCGACAGGAAGCAGACGCTGCATCCAGGTAGTCTTGTAGATTCCCTGCTTACCGATGAAGACCAGAATCTCATGATTCACCACCTTGGTATCGAGCAGCGAAGCAATGGTGGCCACCAGCCACTTCTTGAAATAGATGCCGAAAAGCTTCTGGTCGTCCTTCACATGTACGCCGGCAGCCAGACGAGCAATAGGGTCAGTAGTACCGTCCCAAGCAGGCAGCCCCTCCAGATAGGCTACAAAGGGATTGAAAAGCGGTGTGTACTCCGAATCGAGCACGGAACGTATGTCCGCAATGCGGGCAAGCATCCCTGCCTTGTTCATGCGGCTCCACAACGTGTTGACGTAGCGGTCGGTCAGCTCCGCATACTCCTCTCCGCAGTCGGCCATCAGGACTTCGAACTTGCCGCTCACCGTATTTTTGCGGAACTTCGCCTGTTCGGAAAGGAACTGCTCGATATCTGCCACCGTGGCAAACTTTTCATCGCCCTCTCCCCTGCGGACAAGGGAGCGGGTGCCATGCTCCCCGGTATTCGCGTAGCAGGAGCCGATGACAGCTGCCACATCCCCGTCATAGTCGGGAAAGTGCTCCGCTGCCCAAGCGGCGGCTGTCTTCCGAGCCACTCCGTACTGGTTGAGCAGATAACCCATGCGCATCACATATTCGTTATGATGATGTTCACAATAACTCACTCCCTCCTCTTCCAGCAGGCGTTCGGCAGCTTTCACCACCTTCTCCAAACGTTTGTTGCGCTTTGTCGGCACAGCTTCGGAAGCGCTATCCTGCGGTTGGGGAGCAATCGGACTATCTTGCAAAACAAAAGAAGTGGCACTGGGATTGTAATATACATGAGGGTCGGAAGCCAGTCCACTGATACGGGTAGCATTCTTGCACTGCCCGTCGCTTTCGAAGCCCACCAGGCAGGAATAGTAGTCGTTGACTTGATTGAAATACTTGGCGTATTGCCGGAAGGCTTTTCCCTTTTCCGCTCCGTTCAGGTCATCGATGCGGCAGATGATACGGATGCCATGACCACTGATGGTGGTGTAGGCCATCAATGTATACTTGTCGGCACAAATCAATGTCAGTGTGGCAGCCATCCGCTCGGGAGCGATATGGTCCAGGTCGACCAAGGTATAGCCGGTCCAGGCACAGATATGTTCGCGGGTCTTCCCACCTTCAAAGCAGACGGCAACAGCGAAGCAGGGACAGCCGGACTTCTCGCGGTCGGCATCCCTACGCAGGTCTTGCTGCAAGTAGTAGCGATGTTTCTCGGTGCGGTCTCGCAGGGCAGCGTCGCATTTAATGATGTTGACTATTTCTTCAAGAGAAGTTTCTACTGATTCTGTGTCCGAATAGCCTCTGAAAAGGCTGATATTGCGGCGTTCCATAATTTACTGATTTTTGTTTATGTTTAAAATTACGACGCGAAGGAACGCATAAGTACCCAGATACACAAGTCCGGTCGTTTCCACTACATGGAAATGATTTCGCTTGTTTTTATTATTGTTTAACAATTAAAAGAGTCAACATGACAAAGAAAGAGCCGGTGACACCGGCATTCGGAGCCTTTCTGAGCAAATGCCAGAAAGAACAGCTCGTTAACGGCAGACATCTGACCAACGAGACCATCGCCCAAGCAACGATGATGAGTACCAGAACCTACAACCTTTTAAAAAAGGGCTGAGCAACAACATCAACCAGATACATGCCATAACGCATTTCTGGAGGTCGTTCCCGAAAACAGACCAAGAAAGGGAGAGTTTTGAGAAAGAGGTGGCAGATTGCCTGGAGAGTGATTTGAGGAACTACAGAATCCATACCGGAGTCCTGAAGCCTTAACTTCACTTGCAACCTTGACACTTGTGGCACCCTTTTTCCAATACTCCCTATTAGGCTAATATTTATCACACACAAACGATACAGGTCTGTGCATATTGATAATTTGTCTCGCGCGCGTAACGGGTATTTATGTTTAAGGGGTGACACAGGTGTCATTTCGGCTTACCACTGATTACATAAATTGACAGAAATTGAAAAGAAAAATTACCTACAAGAATCTGTGAATTTTATGGTATAGATATTAGAGAAAGTAAGCAGCTATTCCATATAAAATATAATCATGATTATGAAACAATATAATATTGCCGTTGCAGGTACCGGCTATGTAGGTCTGAGTATTGCAACTTTGCTTGCACAGCACAACCATGTCACTGCTGTCGATATAATCCCTAATAAAGTAGAACTTATCAACAACAAGAAATCACCCATTCAGGATGAATATATAGAGAAGTATTTGGCAGAAAAGGAGCTTGACCTAACTGCTACTCTGGACGGCAAGGCAGCCTACAAAGATGCGGACTACGTCGTTATTGCCGCTCCTACCAACTACGACCCGGTGAAGAACTTCTTCGACACCCATCATATCGAAGATGTGATAGACCTCGTCATCAGCGTAAATCCGGATGCGGTAATGATCATCAAATCAACCATCCCCGTGGGGTATACCCGTTCACTCTATATAAAATATGCACAACAATTCCTTCACAATCCGGAACTGGAAGGCAAGAAATTCAACCTGCTCTTTTCTCCGGAATTTTTGCGTGAGAGTAAAGCACTTTACGATAACCTTTATCCTTCTCGCATCATAGTAGGTTATCCTAAAATTATTGAAGGAACAGAATTTACAGAAGAAAATACAGCTATAAATGCCATCAGCAATCCCAATGCGGAAGAATATGCCAAAATTTTCGCAGCATTGCTCCAACAAGGTGCTGTTAAAGAGAACATAGATACCCTATTTATGGGTATGAAAGAAGCCGAAGCCGTAAAACTTTTCGCCAATACCTACCTTGCCCTGCGTGTCAGCTATTTCAACGAACTCGACACGTATGCCGAAATGAAAGGGCTTGATACCGCAGCCATCATCAACGGAGTATGTCTCGACCCACGTATCGGCACACACTACAACAACCCCTCTTTCGGTTACGGCGGCTATTGTTTACCTAAAGATACAAAGCAACTCCTTGCCAATTACGACCGCGTCCCCCAAAACATGATGACCGCCATTGTGGAAAGCAATCGCACACGCAAGGATTTCATTGCTGACCGTGTATTGCAGAAAGCCGGTTACTATAGTTATGCAGAAGGTAATTATGATGTTGCAAAAGAAAAGCAAGTTGTAATTGGCGTATATCGCTTGACGATGAAGTCCAATTCGGATAATTTCCGACAATCATCCATTCAAGGTGTAATGAAACGGATAAAGGCAAAAGGGGCAGAGATTATCATCTACGAACCGACACTGGAAGATGGAAGCACGTTCTTCGGCAGCAGAGTAATGAATAATCTGGATGAATTCAAACTACAGAGTGATGCGATTATCGCCAATAGGTATGACATCTGCCTGGAAGAGGTGAAAGAGAAAGTTTATACGAGGGATATTTTTAGAAGAGATTAAGAAACTATTTTTTGAAAAAGTGATAAACACTCCTTATAAAATCCGATGAATTATATTCATAAATATACAACCTGTATCATTCAATACCTCTATATATACATAATGATATCCTCCGCAGGAATGGCCTTACCCGCCTATATAGGGAATGATAATTTCATCATATTGACACTATTAATGGGAATATACTATGTATTGAAGAAAAAGACATTATTTCATCTTCAAAAGCAATATTTACTTTTCATCGGATGCTTGTTTTTTTCAATGCTTCTAGTCATAATAGGCTCTACATTAAGTTTAGGTACAGCACTCAGTGTGACTTCTATACCATTAATCATATACGCCACCTACAAAATAGATCCGGCCAACTACCTACAAAGATTTATCAAACTCATTTTTTATATTGCTTTAATCAGTATCATCCTCTTTACTATCACGCGTATATATGGCTTCAATTCATTTTCAAGTATATTTCCACATCTGTACACTTCATTTTTTAGAGGAGGAGAAGTGTACAGTTACGGAGGATTTTTATACCGTTTTGTGACTTTACACAGTGACAGAAATTGTGGTCCGTTCAGCGAACCTGGGCAATATCAATGTGTGCTTTCCTCTGCTTTATACTTCATCATGTTCCATCCTCGCCTTTTTGAAGCTAAAGAGCGAATACGATATATAATCGTGTTCTTCCTTGCCTTGATTACAACTCTTTCTACAAGCGGTTATATCGGAATAGTAATATTGGTTTTCTGTTACCTATTGCATTCCTTAAAAACAATAGACAAACGAATGAAATACGCTATTATAATTACGATTATCGGCACTATGCTTTTTATGTCAATGACAAAACTCGGTAATGAATTCATGAACACAGTTGTATTCCACAAAATTTACGCAAATGGTCAATTGGATTTCTCTCTTAATTCCGGTGGTGCACGTACAATAAGTATAAGTAGCGTATTGACTACCATATACAACCACCCTATCACCTTGATTGGAGTTGGTTATGACGAATTACATAATATGGGAGTGGAAGGATGTGCTGGTTTTCTCTTCCTACTTCTCGCCGTAGGAATAATGTCATTTTCCATATTATTTGGCTTTTGTTTCCATCAAGTATTTAAGTATAATAAGAGTATCTGGGACATTATGGTACGAATTTTATTAGTCTTAAATATGGGATTAAGCCAGCCCCACATTATGAATGTTGCTCTCTTTACCATGATGTTATATCCTTACTTCATAGCTAACAGCTTAAAAAAAACAAATACATCCTATGTCAGAAGTTGCTAACAGAGTATTGAAGAATAGCGGATATCTATATTTTAGCATGGGACTATCCATGTTTGTTTCCCTCTATTCCACCCGTCTAATTCTCAATGCACTCGGAAGCTCCGATTTTGGCATATTCTGCATTATCGGAGGAGCAATCGGTATGTTAGGGTTCTTAAATGCAGCCATGTCAACCACCACCCAACGCTTTATTAATTATGCAGAAGGAGAAGGAAAACCCGAAAAACAAAAAAGTATTTTCACTGTAAGTATAAGTATCCATTTTCTATTATCATTATTGATGGTTATCATTTTCGAGATAGCCTATTTTTTCTTCTTTGATGGTATATTAAATATTCCTTCTGATCGAATTCCTTCAGCCAAATGGATTTATCAGTTAATGCTTTTATCGACAGTATTAACCATCCAGACCGTACCTTATAATGCTATTATCAATGCTCATGAAAACATGCGGTATCTAAGTATTATAGGCGTTTTTCAAACACTTATGAAGTTAGTTATAGCATTAATAGTAGTCCATGTATATACAGATAAATTAATTCTATATGGTATCCTCACAACCTTTGTCTCATTAATATTCATGATTATTCTTCAAATTTATTGCCATCGGAATTACTCAGAATGTACATACAGCATCCACAAATATCACAATAAAGAACTAATGAAAGAAATGACTTCATTTGCTGGTTGGGGATTTATAAACTCCTCTTCTTCGATGTTTGCACAATACGGGATGGGAATTGTATTAAATTCGTTCTTCGGTACAATATTAAGTGCAGCTCAAGGGGTAGCCAACCAAATATCCGGTCAGCTAATGGTGTTTTCACGTACTATGCTAATGGCAATCAACCCTATTATTGGGAAAAAGGCCGGCAGTAATGACATAACTAATATGATGCGTATTTCATTATTCAGTTCAAAAATGTCTTTTCTCATCATCGCCTTTTTTGCCTTTCCTTTTATTATTGAAACCCCTTATATACTCCAACTATGGCTAAAAAATGTTCCGGAATGGAGTGTATGTTTCTTTAGATTTGAAATAACAAGAAATATGTTAGACCAATTAACTATCACATTAACAAGTGCCATCAATGCAGAAGGACGGATAAAATATTATTCGATACTTCGTGGATGTTCATATTTCCTGCCATTACCTATTAGTCTATTTCTTTTTCATTTAGGATTTTCACCTTATTGGTTTTATATCATATGGATATTTACATGGAATGGAATAGGCAGTCTCATCATTCTATATTATGCACATAAAAATTGCGGAATGCAATATGCTGATTTTTTCAAAATTATAATATATCCTATACTACTAATAACAATCTCTACATTATCAATCAGTGGGATAATTACAGTATATATGGATGAATCATTTTTGCGTTTAGTTATCATTTTATGTACTACTACGATAATATTTATTATTTCATGTTGTTGGGGATTTGTGTTTTCGCCTAAAGAAAGAAAAATCATATTATCGGCATCTATGTCATTATTGAAAGAAATAAAAGTGAAGCTACATCTTTGAATTAAAAATAATTGTAGCACCAAAACTAAAAGGTCATCACAGGTAATCATCATTATACCAACATACCATTTATTGAATAGTGCTCACCAGACTCAGGAAATCCAACAAGAGTTATTAAGATCGTACTCGCCTGTGAAAATATATTGACTTTATAACAAAAACATTTATCATCAAATACTTTTAAAAGCATCAAGAAGTATATATAAATAAAATATCATAAAACAATGAACTATTTAACAGATAAAATTCTACGCGGAACACATCGACTTTACGTTAACCATTATGGCTCATACCTAAAACCGATTGACAGCATAATGGATCCTGAGAAGGCGTCCAACATTATATATCAACAACTAAAATCAGATTCACCTTCAATGGTTGCTCGATATGGAAGTACAGAAATATTATGCGTAAATAACTATTTAGGGATAAAAAAATATAAGCATAACATTATAGATTATATCACAGATAAAATACCCCAATTTTGGTGGAATCAGATTGGCATATACAACATGCAACATCTTTCTGGTTTTTTTCCACTTACAGAACTAAATTTAGAAAGATTTGGAGAATTAATGATCGAAGATTCAAAACATGTTGACATATTAGGTTCATGGCGTATAGAAGAACGTAGACTTATTGATATAAACAAAGTAAAGACTATACAATTACTACTTTTAGAACCATACCATGCAAAACATCCATGGTCAAGAGTTCTTAAGGGGAAAAAGGTATTAGTCATACACCCTTTTGCTGAAACAATACAACATCAATATGAACAAAAAAGAACATTATTATTCAAAAATCCAGATGTACTACCTGAATTTCAACTAGAAACAATTAAGGCTGTTCAAAGTCTTGGCGGGCAAAGTCCTTTCAATACCTGGTTCGATGCATTAGAATATATGAAAGATGAAATTGATAAACGAGATTATGACATTGCACTCATTGGATGTGGAGCATACGGATTCCCCTTAGCTGCTCATGTAAAACGGACAGGAAAAAAAGCAGTACACTTAGGTGGAGCTTTACAATTACTATTTGGAATCAAAGGAAAACGTTGGATCAACCCTTATTATGGTAAGGTATTCCTTCCATTCTTAAAGGAAAACTATTACAACAATTTAATGAATGAATTTTGGGTTTATCCATCAGAATCAGAGCGACCTTCGAATGCGGCTAATGTAGAAGGGGCATGCTATTGGTAAATTAAATTACAATATACTTTATTTTATAATATGTCATCAAAGATTAAAGTATTATATATTACAAAATATAATCAAAAAGAAATCTTAGAAAAACCTGATAATTTTACATATTACATTAAAAGCATAATGAATAGCAATTTAATAGATGTGTACTTGCTAAATCCATTATCTTTACAAAAAGGCAATAGCATTCAGGTTCTAATCGCCTTAGTAAAAACAATAAAAGATATCAATCCTGATATTCTGTATCTAGGCGCCCTGCAAGGTCTCGGCAAGTTGGTAGTTTTAAAACGAATCGGAATCCTAAAATGTAAAATAGTTGCATGGAAATATACTTACTGTAAAGAATATTCCAACCCTATTAAAAATTGGTTTATCAAGTTCTTTTATTGGAAAGGAATAGACAGAATTTACATGATGTTTGATAACCATACACGGCATGCACTGAGTCATAATATTGTAAAAGATTGCCAAATAACAACACTGAGCAGAGGAACAGAAGTCGAATGGTATCAAAAATATCTTATTCCCCAAAAAGACAATTTTCTGGTAATGGCTACAGGAAAGGATAGCAGAGATTACCAAACACTCAGTGAAGCCTGCGAGCAAACTCAGACAAACTGCCATATCATTACCCGCCGCCACGAAAGCAATATAAAAGCAGCGGAAAAGTTCAAAAACAGTCAATACATAAAATTCACATTTATGGAAGACCTGCATATAAACAATGAATATGAGTACATTATGCAACAACAAGGTCAAGCATCCATATTGGCTATTCCTTGTGAGAGAAGAAAATATGGAGTAGGCTACACCAATATAATAGAAGCATTGCCCTACTACATTCCAATCCTAATGACACATAACCCCGATATACACATAGATTTAGAAAAAGAATGCATCGGCTATTTAATAGAACCTTACGATGTCGAAGCATGGAAAGAAAAAATCATTTACCTAAAGCAACATCCGGAAGTCATAGAAACAATGAGCAAACATGCTAAAAAGTTGACAGAAGGAGAATATAATGCACGAACCACCGCTTCCTATATAATGAATGACTTTATCCGAATCACCCAATAATGCAAGTATGAGCTTCAAAACATGCCGCCAATTAATACACGAAGATTTCCGTAAGGTGCTGACACAACAGCCACATGGAAAAATATCCGAATACTTATATATCCTAAGATATTTAATTACCAACAATTCATTCAAATTTTGTTTTTGGTTCAGATTGGGCAGCTGGTCAAAAGGAAAGAAAAGAGTACTACCTATCTATATCCTTTCATGGATGATGCATCGGCATTACATGTTTAAATTTGGAATTCAGATGCCATTAGGTACCCCCGTAAAAGGAGGATTAAGCTTTAATCATTTTTCATGTATCATTATTAATGGAGCAACCCAAATAGGACATAATTGTACCATATTTCATGGCGTAACAACAGCTCTAAAAATGGGAGGAAGCAATGCTGGCGTACCCTCTATTGGAAATAATTGTGTGTTGGGACCAGGAAGTAAAATTCTAGGTTCTGTAACTCTTGGAGATAATGTTTTTGTGGGAGCCAATGCTGTAGTTACTCATGATATGCCATCAAACAGCATAGTAGCCGGAATCCCTGCAAAGGTGATTAGTATGAATGGACTGCAAAGTACAGAATTAGTAAGACAGCATAAATGAAAAAAAGAATAGAATGGATTGATTTATGCAAAATCATAACAATGATAATTGTATGCTATGATCATACAATTCAAAGCATTGCTCCCGATGAAGCCTTGAAAAACAGTTTCTTCATAGGCACTATATCTTTTCATATGCCCCTATTTATGATATTAAGCGGCTATTTTATCAACCCTAAAAGAATGAGAACTGATAAAATTACAACATCTTGTTTTTCGAAATTTAAGCATCTAATGGTACCCGCTTTTTCTTGGTATATAATCCAATGTTGCCTATTTAGAGAAATACCTGAAGTAAAAGCATCATTAGAATCATATTGGTTTTTAAGCTGCCTATTTTTCTGCTTCTGCATATTAGCCATTATTACAAAAATCACTACCAATAACCTTATTGTATTTACGGTGGCATGTATAATAACCTATTTCACACCATACTGTTACTTTGTAAAGATTAATTTTTTAATGCCTTTCTTAGCTATAGGATATTGGTTGAATAAACATAATAAATATCTAACTTGGCAATTAGTATTACCTATATTAATGATTTACATAATCCTATATCAACATTGGACTTTTGAGGATTCTGTTTATATTACTCCTATTCGCTTTCACAAATTCAGTTCTATAATACCGATATCACACATAGCCATATTTCGATTTGCAATTGCTGTAACTGGAAGTTTATCAATAATATATGGTTGCATATTAATCACAAAGTATTTTAAAAACAACATCCTTATAAAAAAACTTATTCATTATGGGAAATATACACTTTGCATATATACCATACATTTCATTTTTATAAAACTCATAAAAGACTTTTTCAATAAACATTTGTGGAGCAATGACTATCCTCTTATGTTATTTTCAATATTAATATCAGCATTAATAATCATACTATCTCTATCAATTGCATCCTTACTTAGGTATAACCATTATACTAGAAAAATCCTACTAGGAGACTTTTAAAATACAACAAATATGAAACTTACATTTAAGAATGTCTTGATTACAGGCGGAGCTGGTTTCATCGGCTCTAACATTGCATCAAAGTTAGTTGACAAAGGAGTTAACGTGACTGTATTAGACTCTTTGTCTGAGCAAATACACGGACAAAAACCGGAAGAGACATCCCCTCTTTATCTATCTATAAAAGATAAAGTCAAGTTCATCAAAGGAAGTGTCACATCACGGGAAGATTGGCTAAAAGCCATTGATGGTCAAGAAGCCATTATTCACTTGGCAGCAGAGACCGGTACAGGGCAGTCTATGTATGAAATAGAAAAATATGTAAATACTAATATCGGTGGAACAGCGTTAATGCTTGATATTTTGACCAATGCCAAGCACAACGTAAAGCGCGTTATTGTAGCTGAAAGTCGTGCCATCTATGGAGAAGGCAAATACTATAGCCCACTATTGGAAAAAGATGTTTATCCGGAAGAACGTTTAGACGAGAATATGTGCAAAGGAGAATTTGAATGTACTTATCCTAATGCCGGAAAACTGCAATTAGTGGCTACCACTGAAGACTCGAAGATACATCCCTCTTCCGTATACGGCATAACCAAACAAGTACAAGGCCAATTGGTACATTTGGTATGCCCTTCCATTGGCATTGATGCTGTTTCATACAGGTACCAAAATGTATACGGTCCGGGGCAATCACTCTCCAATCCATATACAGGAATTCTTTCCATATTCTCAACCAGAATAAAAAATGGAAATGAAATCAATATTTTTGAAGATGGAAAAGAGACAAGGGATTTTGTATTCATCGAGGATGTAGTAGATGCAACTATTTTAGGCCTTGAAACCAAAGAAGCTGCTGGTCACGCTTTCAATATCGGTACAGGAATCAGCACCGATGTCCTTACAGTGGCACATACACTGTGCGAAAAATACAATATGAATGTTCCCATCACCATATCTGGGAATTATCGTTTAGGAGATATCAGACATAATTATGCTGATATAGCATTAGCACGTACCATATTAGGATACGAACCCAAATGGAGCTTTTCTGATGGTATAGGCGAATTCTGTAAATGGGTAAATACACAAGAGATACAAGCAGATATGTATGATGCATCTATCCTAGAAATGAAAGAAAAAGGACTATATAAATGAAAATTCTTATAAACTACGCAGACAAGCAATATGAGCCCGCCCGTAAATGGAATACATTAACTGGTAAATATATTGCCAAATTTGATAAAGTATATGAATTTTCTCCTCACGACATAGACCCATCGTTTGCCATACTATATCACGACATCCTATCGCAAAAGAGAGGAAACGGCTTATGGCTTTGGAAACCTTATTTCGTGAATAAGGTATTGGAAAACTGTAATAACGGAGACATTATATTTTATTGTGATTCGGGTTCTTTTTTTACACGAAGCATTAAAAAAATAGTAACAATCATTTCCAAAAGACAGCCACTATTTGTTTGTGATATCCCATTACTTGAATCCTGCTTTACTAAACCATTATGTTTTGAAAAATTGGAACTTACGGAGGAAAAGTATAAAACAAGTAATCAAATCATTGCAACTTACTTCTGTTTCCTTGTAACGCCTACTACCCGTAAGTTTATGGCAGAATGGTTATCGTTCTGTTGTGATTTGGAGTTGTTATCACCGGCAGGATTAGGCAAATTCGATACAGCAAAAAAAGATTTCGGAGAATCATTCGTTGCCCATCGCGAGGATCAAAGCATTTTCTCATTACTCTGCAAAAAGTATGAAATTGCTCCCCACCGAGATATCAGTCAACGCGGAAAGTACCCCGAAACTTATAAATCAGCATTCTATGCCTACAAAGTACCTATACACCCAAATGATAAGTATAAACCTATAATTTTCCTACACAAATCACCTCGATTGAACCTACAATGGTTTATACGATATATTTATCATAAAATTAAGCCATAATATATTCCCCTTTATCAATTGCAATATGAACCATATAGCCATACTTTTGACTGTATTTAACCGTAAGGAGAAAACCATAAAGTGCCTGCGCAACATAACAGCACAATCACTTCCAGCTGACACTAAGTTTGACATTTATATAGTGGACGGAGGTTCTACTGACGGAACTGTAGAAAGCGTAAAAACACAGTTTCCCCATGTTAACATCAAAACCGTAGATGGAGTATTCTGGAATCGCGGTATGATAGAAGCATGGAAAATGGCCGAGGAAAAAAAACGAAATGGATGCAACTATGATTATTACCTTTGGCTAAACGATGACACCTTCATATACAAAGACTGTATCGCATCTTTGCTTCGTGTAAGCCTATTGAAAAAAAACAGAACCATCGTACTTGGGTCTACAGTGGATACTCAGACACGTAGCAAACTAACGTATGGAGGCAGAGATAAAACTGGAAAAGTGGCACGCCCATCTTCTGATGACAGCCCTGTGCCAGTAATTATGATGAATGGAAATATAGTATTGGTTCCTCACAGCGTGTACAAGAAATTGGGGACACTTGACCCCTACTATACACATGCGCGCGGTGATTTTGATTACGGGCTGCGCGCCCGTAAAGCTGGAATAGAATTATGGCAGGTAGGACATCCACTTGGCGAATGTGATGCGCATGAACACATTGATGCCTGGTGCGACCCAGAAATACCGCTAAAGAAGCGTTGGAAACTTATGTACCGCCCCAATGGAATGCCTCCAATGGAAATATTTCATTTAGAGAACAGACATTATGGATTCTGCATTGCACTGAAGCATTATTTCACAATTCATCTCCGTTGTATTTGGCCAAATCTTTGGATAAAAGCAGGTAAAGCAAACATAAATAAGCTACACTTAATATAACAAACAAAGAGTAAAAATAAAGCACAAACGACAAAAGTGATGAAAAAGCTTTATTAATACCTCCTTTCGGATTTCCATATTATTCATGTATGGTCATTAATGGAGCAACTATAATTGGAGACGAAGTGATGATTAGCAGTGACACTATCGTTGTAACAGATATGCCGGAAAACTCTGTAGTAGTAGGTAACCCAGAAAAAAAATCCCCAAAATGGTTAAAAACATATCAGCTATTAATATAAAAAGCATGATAGCATAAAAAAGACATAATTATGATACAAAGAACTAAAATTGCGCTTATCATGCCCTATTTTGGCAATTTTCCCAACTATTTCGCTTTATGGGAATGTTCTGCATCCAAAAACAGGGATATTGATTTTTTAGTTTTTACAAATTATCCAAGGGAGAATTCATACAAAAACATCATTTATATACAATGCGAGTTCCATGAAATCAAAAAACGAATAGAACGCGAAATTGGTTTTCCTCCTATGCTAACCAACGCATACAAAATCGTTGACTACAAGCCCTTATACGGATGCATATTTCACGAATATTTAAAAGATTATTCGCACTGGGGATATTGCGATTCAGATGTTATTTTTGGAGATTTAAGTAAGTTTCTAACTGATGCAAGACTAAATACATACGACCGCATATATCAGCACGGACACTTATGCATCTATAAAAATGAGCATAACATAAATTACAGATGGAAAACTGAACATAATTTAATCTCATACAATTATAAAGAAGTATTCAAAGTAAAAGGAGTAAAGATGTTTGATGAACGTGGTGGTATGTGGGACATATAGAAAGAAAACCAATGGAGCCAATATCTGAATGACAAAGAATTTGCTGATATTTTACCCACCAAACATGAATTCACAACCAGTTGGAATAGCAATCCTATGTGTTTCCATTATCAATCCGGTCATTTATACAAATACAAAAATGGAATCAACAAAACAGAATTAGCCTACTTGCATTTACAAAAAAGGAAAATGGAAGTTCAAATAACAAACCATGATGATTTTTTCATAAAGCCCAACTTATTTTGTAGCACTATAGATGCCAGTCCAATATCTATTACTCAAATTAAGCAGCCTATTCGTCCGAATAAATTAAAACGTATAGTTAATATTTGTTTTAACTTTGATGAGATAAGATTCCATATAAAAGTTGCCTTTAGGCGCTTTGTAATGTATATAAAAGGCGAAAACCGGCATATAAAATACGAATTATACTAACACCCTATTACAAAATTATGAATTTTCTTTTTTGCATCAACAACCAATATTGTGATACTATAAAGGTGCTCATTCACTCATTAGTTACACACAATCAAGGGAAACACCATTTCTATTTCATATATAACAACATCAGCGAAAAAAACAAGCAAATTTTGATTGATTACACCCATTCTAAAAAGGGGGGGGACAGGCAATTTCTTTTCATCAATTCAACAGAAATATAAACGACCTTCCTATAAATGGACAAAATTGGAGTATAGAAATATATTTCAGACTGTTTGCTTGCTATATTCTAAAGGACGTAGAAAAAATTCTATATTTAGATGGAGATGTCATATGTACCGGAGATTTATCTGAATTATACAATATTCCATGTACTATTGCTGCTGTAAAGAATGATAATCAATATGCCTGCAAACGACTTTCAACTGAGGGTGTTACTACATATTATAATTCTGGAGTATTACTATTAAATCTTAAACAATTGAGAAAAATGGATGATGAAAACAATCTCTTAAATGAGATATTTTCATTGAAAGAGAAACTCATATTTCCGGATCAAGATTTCTTAAATATCAAGTATAGGGAAATAATTATACCTATTCCTAAAGTATATAATTACATGATTAGTGTAGCAGAAATAAATCCTAACTATATAAAAGAAAATAGACCAATATTGATACACTATGTTATGGAAAAGCCTTGGAGTATCAAATTCCCATATAAGACAGACCACCCATATTTCAAATGCTTATGGCAACATAACCAAAGAATGAAAGTAATCAAACTTTGGATTTTACACAGATTATATCGTATATATCAACTCACACTAGTGTCAAAGGAAGGAAGACGAATATGATTCCCAAAATAATCCATTATTGTTGGTTTGGAGAAAGTAAAATACCTCCATTAATACAGAAATGTATCAAATCATGGAAAAAACATCTGCCCGATTATGAATTTAAATTATGGAATGAAGAAAACTTTAATGTAAACAGTACCTTATGGACTCAGCACGCATACGAACTAAAAAAATATGCTTTTGTGTCAGATTACGTCAGATTAAAAGCACTTTACGAGTACGGTGGAATTTATCTAGATACAGATATAAAAATACTAAAATCATTTAATCCACTACTTAAAAATGAAGGATTCATCGGGTTTGAAGATGTAAAAGGAAATGTCATTGCATCATGTGTAATTGCTGCAAAGCAATTACACCCTTTCATCCAAGAGTGTATGCAATATTACAACCAAGATTTCACGATAGAAATTATCAATAAGAATGAAGCCAATGTTATAGACATTACACAAAGATTGATAAAAAAAGGTATGCAACTTGGAGGTGGCGAACAAGTAATCAATGAAATGCACATATATCCAAGAGAGTACTTCTGTCCAATGGATTTTTGGGGAAATTGGAATAAAACAGCCAACACATATTGCATACATTTGTTTAACGGCTCTTGGTTGCCTGACAGTGAAATGAAAAAGCTAAATAAACGAAAAACATGGTATTTTAAGCTATGTAAATGGATATATGTGCACATTGGTTTACAAAAGTTAAAAAGCAGTCTAAAGCGATGAAAAATATTGTTCTCGACCTCATATACATAATATTAAACTATTTTGTATGCTATGTGCCATGCTGGCATTTCCGTAAACTATGCTATCAACTATTAGGTATGAAAATAGGTCAAGGCTCTCGAATTTTAATGGGAACAACTATCATCAAACCTTGGAAAATAAAAATAGGAAAAAATTCAATTATCAATGAAAAATGTCATTTAGATGCACGAGGTGGAATTATTATCCACAATAATGTGTCTATTAGCATATATACCGTTCTCATCACAGGAAGTCACAATGCGCAATCGCCCACATTTGAATTCTTAGAAATGCCTATACACATAGAAGATAATGTATGGATAGGTGCACGCTCAATCTTATTGCCTGGAAGTTATTTAAAAACATCATGCTTGATTGGTGCTGGAAGCACTGTGAGAAAAGGAGAATATCAAATTGACGGTTTTTATTCTGGTGTACCAGCTACATATGTAAAACAACGAAACTTAAAAGGACTCTACCAACAACAATGGAATCCTTGGTTTAGATAAATCTAATGGAATGCAAAAGAAAATTCTTATCACATTTTTATTCAAAGAAGGTGCTGGCCCCGTATTTACCTTGGAAATGTCTCGTGGATTGGCTCAAAATGGTTGCGAAATACACGCGTTACTTTCTTCTAAAATATCCAACAGAAAGGATTGGGAAAATGAGAAATCATTCAAAAGTGTAACTTTCATAGAAACGGGCACCCGTAAAACCGCTATCCAAGCAACCTTATCTTTCTTCTTCAATGAGAAATATAAGTTGAAAAGGATGTTTCAAAAAAAAACATTCGATTATATCATCAGTACATTCTATCATCCTTGGAGCACAACGGTATTCAAATGTTTTGAAGCAAGAAAAAAAATAGTTATCTGTCACGACCCTATACATCATTCGGGTGTCGGATTATTGGAAAAATGGATGACTACTCACTACATCAAAACAGCTAGTGATATTATAGTGCTTACGCAAAGTTTTATTCCAATCATTGAAAAACGATTCGGTTATAGCAAAGAACATATTCACTATATGCCACATGGAAGAATGAGTACATATAAGCAACAAAACACAACCGCACCTCAAACCGACTGCAAAAACATTAATTTTCTCTTTTTCGGGCGCATTGAAGAATATAAAGGTCTCCATATCTTAGGAAAAGCCTACAAAAAACTTGTACAATCGTATTCGAACATTTCAATGACGGTGGCGGGAAGTGGAGATTTCAGCAAATACGATTCAATGTTCAAAGAATTGCCACAAGTAGACATTGTCAATCGATATATTGAAGATAAAGAAATAGACAACTATTTCAGTATTCCTAATACAATTTTAGTGCTACCCTATTTAGATGCCAGCCAATCAGGAGTTATTCCCGTTGCCTTGGAATACAAAATACCCATCATCGCCAGTGACGCTGGTGGATTGAAAGAACAAATGAATAATGGTGACTTTGGATTATTTTTTCAACCGGGAAATGCCAATGCACTCATGCAACAGATGGAATACGCCGTTAAGCATCCTGAGTTTTTGGCAATAGAAAAGAAAAAGATGGCTGAATATCTGAAGACCTTGAATTGGGATGTCGTCACTCGGAAGGTAATTCAAATTTAAATGAAAAACAGACAAATGAACATTGGATATATTCATTTAGACTATGGGGAATGGACTACCGGAAGTTATAACATCCAAGAAATCGGATTGGCAAAAGCCTTGGAACAGATGGGACACCAAACAACGATTGTGTACTGGATGTCTACCAAAGACAAGCGATGCGGTACGGAAGTAAACACGACCGCTAATATTAAGAAAGTGTACTTACCCTATAAAAGAAGATTGGTACACCACGTATGGCCTGATTTTTCATTGTTACTAACACTTGGCATCGATGTGTATCACTTGCAAAGCGACAACTTGCTTTGTGTACCGGAAGCCGTGAACTTCTGCCTAAAACACGGTCTGAAACATTATTGCTACGTAGGTACAGTACATAGCTCTTCGCCTAGAGCAATTTCACGCTGGATAATGGACAAGTTAAGCAGCAGAAACTTTTCCGCATTCAGAAAAACAAAAGTCTTTTGTAAAACTCCAGCTGTAGTAAATGAGTTAAAGCAAAAAGGGGTAACAAGTGCAGAATGGGCGCCTGTAGGCTTAGATACGGATATTATTCCATTGGCGACAAGCTCTAAAGAACGACAAAGGGCAGAACTGAAATTACCTGAAGATAAAAGTATCGTATTCTTGGTGTGTGCATTAAGACCGGACAAGCATCCGATGGATATTTTTCCCTTAGCAGAAAGATTAGGAGACAAATACTTATTAGTGCATGCAGGAGCCCTTTGGATGCAAACAGAGGAATATATGGCCAAATTAAAGTCAAGTGAGAAATATAGCAATATATTATTCATAGGGAAACTTCCAAATGAAAAAATCCATGCATATTATGAAGTTGCTGATTATGTGATAAATTTCAACCCCAATGAAATTTTCGGAATGGCAATTCTTGAAGCAATGTACCATAATGTAACAATAGTAGCGCGACATGCACCCGGCCCAGACTGTATCATAGAAAACGGGAGAAGTGGGTTCCTATGCAACTCAGTGGAAGAAATAGCCCAAACAATACTCTCCGGTAAAAAAGTTCAAAATGCACGAAAACGAATCATAGAATATTTTACATGGGAATCAACCGCTAAAAAGTTTTTGGATTATATACAACACTAAAACTACTAATATATGCGTATATTCCACATTATCACTCATTTTGATATAGGAGGGGCAGAAAGAGTAGCTGTCAACATTGCCAAGTCACAAACTACAGGGATGGAATATCATCTTGTGGAAGTAGTACGTGGAAACGGAGAATTCAGCCAGGCTTTCATTAAAGGACTGCATGATTGCGGTATTTGTTTCCACCGTTCGCATATTACAAACAATAAAATCGCTATTTTATTGTTTCCTCTATGGTTTGTATATCTGTCACTAAAATGGAAACCACAAGTAATCCATACACATACAGAAATTCCAGACCTCAGCATATACTTATGGAACAAAATATTCGGTTGGATGTTTCCATCCATAAAATATGTACGAACAATCCACAACACAGAGCTATGGAATCAATGGGCCCAAATAGGCAAAAAAGTTGAATATTTTTATTCTAAAAAGCATGCCAATATAGCCATCAGCGAGTCAACACAACAATGTTATCAGCATATTTATGGAGAGACACCACAAATCATATTCAATGGATTGCAATCTGTAGAACAGAAAAAATTCAACCACATCATAGCGGACAAAATAAATATCTTATTTGCCGGCAGATTGGAATATCAAAAAGGAGTAGATCAGCTGATAGAAGTCGTAAAAGCATTAAAAGACAATCCTAAGTTTTACTTTCACGTTGTGGGAAATGGCTCAATGAAAGAGAAAGTACACAAGGCTTTAGAGCCACTATCTAATGCATCTCTTTATGACAAGATTTTCGGACTGAACCAATACATAGGAGATTTTGATTATTTATTTATGCCCTCAAATCACGAAGGCCTTGCCTTAATGCCTATCGAGGCAAGTTTGGCACACACGCCGACCATTATCAATAGCTGCCCCGGTTTAAAAGACACATTGCCTGAAACATGGCCTTTAAAAGTAAATGACAACAAAGTGGATGATTTTATCAGACTAATTTTATCCTTAGAAGACACAACGTATTATGAGGAATACGCAAGCATAGCATACGGGTATGCGAAAACAAATTTTTCTATAGAAAAAATGCAATTTGAATATGAACAAATCTACAAAATATAGCAAAGTCCTATTTATCCTCCACATGCCTCCACCAGTACATGGTGCATCCATGGTAGGAAAATACATACATGACAGTAAAATTATAAATAATGCCTTTGAATGTCATTATCTAAATCTTGCATTAGCAAAAGATCTGGATGATATTGGTAAAGGAGGAATAAGAAAACTGAAAGAGTTCTATAAGCAACTAAAACAAATTAGGAAACAAACAAAATTAATAGTGCCACAACTTTGTTATGTAACTCCTAACGCAAAAGGTGGTGCTTTCTACAAAGATTTTTTTGTAGTTATGCTTTTAAAAATGATGAGACAAAACATCGTTGTACATTATCACAACAAAGGCATAGCTACCAGACAAAATAGATATTTTGATAATCTATTATATAGCACTTTTTTCAAAAATCTGAAAGTTATTCTATTGATAGAAAATTTATATCAAGACATAAAGAAATACGTAAATTACAAAGACGTTTATATCTGCCCCAATGGAATACCTACCCATGAAAATCTACCTACAGCTCCTCAAAAAGAATTTAACATTCTATTTTTGTCAAATATGATAAAAGAAAAAGGTGTATGGGATTTAGTAGAAGCGTGTGCGATATTACAAAAAAAAGGAAAGCCTATAAAATGCCATTTTGTAGGAAAATGGAGTAATATTACAGAAGATAGGTTTAAAGACGTAATAAACAAACAGAACCTTAAAGAATGTGTATTTGCCCATGGAGCAAAATATGATAATGAAAAAGACGCATTTCTGCAAAAAGCCGATATATTTGTTTTTCCTACCTATTACGATAATGAATGTTTCCCATTGGTGCTATTGGAAGCCATGGAACAAAGCCTCCCCTGCATCAGCACAAACGAGGGAGGAATACCCGGTATCATAGAGGAAGGCAAAACCGGATTTATCGTGGAAAAACATAGTCCGCAACAGCTGGCAGAAAAGATAGAATATTTAATAGACCATCCCATGATATGTGCTGAAATGGGTAAAGCCGGTAAAGAAAAATTTCAAAGGGAATTCACTTTGGAAAAGTTTGAGAACCGGATGAAAGATATTTTAAAAGAATGTATAGCTTCATACAAGAAGTAAATAGAAAAAATTAATTTTATAACTAGGGTATTAGTCATGTTAGAAAAAAATGCAAAGATTTTTATAGCAGGGCATCGTGGTTTAGTAGGTTCCGCCATCTGGAACAACCTGCAACAAAGAGGTTACACAAACTTAGTAGGACGCTCACACAAAGAACTGGATTTGCTGGACGGAACCGCCGTAAAGAAATTCTTCGATGAAGAACGACCGGAAGCGGTGGTACTGGCTGCCGCCCATGTGGGTGGCATTATGGCAAACCTGCAATACCGGGCGGACTTTATCTACCAGAATCTGCAAATCCAGCAGAACGTAATCGGCGAGAGTTTCCGTCACGGAGTAAAGAAGCTGCTCTTCTTGGGAAGCACCTGCATCTACCCGCGTGAAGCTCCGCAGCCCATGAAGGAAGAAGTGCTGCTGACCTCTCCGCTGGAATACACCAACGAGCCGTATGCCATAGCCAAAATAGCCGGGCTGAAGATGTGTGAAAGCTTCAACCTGCAATACGGAACCAATTACATAGCCGTGATGCCTACCAACCTATATGGACCGAACGACAACTTCCACCTGGAAAACAGCCATGTACTGCCTGCCATGATCCGCAAGATTTACCTTGCCAAATGCCTCAACGAAGGGGATTGGGATGCTGTACGCAAAGACATCAACCTGCGTCCAGTGAAAGGGGTAAATGGCAGCTATAGCAACGAGGAGATTCTGGCAGAGCTTGCCAACTTCGGAATAACCCCGGAAGCGGTCACCTTGTGGGGAACCGGCAAACCGTTGCGTGAATTCCTATGGAGCGAAGAAATGGCAGATGCCAGTGTACATGTACTGCTGAATGTAGACTTTAAAGACACATATGCTCCGGACAGTAAAGAAATACGCAACTGCCACATCAATGTGGGCACAGGAAAGGAACTCAGCATAAAGGAAGTGGCTGAAAAGATTATAGCCGAAATAGGATTCAAAGGTGAGCTGCGATGGGATGCCTCGAAACCGGATGGCACACTGCGTAAACTGACGGATGTGACCAAACTGCATAACCTGGGATGGCATCATAAAATAGAAATAGACGAAGGAATACACCGTTTGTACGAATGGTATCTGAAAGGTATCTGCATCAATCATCAGACCAACTAAATTACATTTTTCACATTCCTCTTGTATATTACACACATAATCTTTACATTTGCGCAGTTTTCATACATGATTACATCGTTCTGTTCAAAATACCTTTCCATGTGACAGGCGATAGCGTAGCGTACTCTGCGGAAAATTATCATTCCTTTTATACATGTTGAAGTTAAAGACAATTTCGCTTCTGGGACACAGAAGTGAGCTTGACGCATTGCCCGAAGGCAAACTGCTGATTAACACCATCAATGCGCACTCGTATAACACAGCATTGAAAGATCCTGCCTTTGCAGAAGCTTTGCTGAGGGGAGACGCATTGATTCCGGACGGAGCAAGCATTGTACTGGCATTCAAACTCCTGAGACATGAGAAGATAGAGCGCACAGCGGGATGGGACTTGTTTCTGTACGAAATGGATAAGCTGAACCGGAAAGGAGGAACCTGCTTCTTTCTGGGAAGTAGCGAAGACACCTTGAGGAAAATAAAGGTAAAAGCTGTCCGGTTATATCCCAATATCCGGGTAGAAACCTATTCCCCACCCTACAAGCCGGAATTCACCCAAGAAGACAATCAAGCCATGATAGCCGCCGTAAACCGGGCACAGCCGGATTTGCTCTGGGTGGGCATGACCGCTCCCAAACAAGAGAAATGGACTTATACACACCTGAAAGAACTGGAGGTAAACGGTCCCATCGGTACTATTGGCGCTGTGTTCGACTTCTTTGCCGAAAACGTGCAACGTGCTCCCGTATGGTGGCAGGAACACGGGTTGGAATGGCTGTACCGGCTGATAAAGGAACCCAAAAGAATGTGGAGAAGATATATCATCGGGAACTGCTTATTCTTATGGAATATCACAAAAGAGAAATTTACATCATAACATAAATAAAAACTGATTTTAAAACCCGAATCATGGATAAGAAAATAGCATTGATTTCAGGCATCACCGGTCAGGATGGATCGTTCCTAGCCGAGTTCTTAATTGAAAAAGGATATGAAGTACACGGCATTCTGCGCCGTTCGTCATCGTTCAACACCGGACGCATAGAGCATCTTTATCTGGATGAATGGGTGCGTGACATGAAGAAGAACCGTCTCGTAAACCTCCACTACGGGGACATGACGGACAGCAGCTCGCTTATCCGCATCATACAGCAGGTGCAGCCGGACGAAATCTATAACCTGGCGGCACAAAGCCATGTGAAAGTATCATTCGATGTGCCGGAGTATACTGCGGAAGCAGATGCCGTAGGCACCCTGCGTATGCTGGAAGCAGTACGTATCCTGGGACTGGAGAAAAAAACGAAAATCTATCAGGCTTCGACTTCCGAACTGTTCGGTCTGGTGCAGGAGGTACCACAGAAGGAGACAACCCCGTTCTACCCACGCAGTCCATATGGTGTGGCCAAGCAATACGGCTTCTGGATTACGAAGAATTACCGGGAAAGCTACGGTATGTTCGCTGTAAACGGCATTCTCTTCAACCACGAAAGCGAACGGCGCGGAGAAACCTTCGTGACACGCAAAATTACACTGGCAGCTGCACGTATAGCCCAAGGGTATCAGGACAAGTTATATCTGGGTAACTTGAATTCGCTGCGCGACTGGGGATATGCCAAAGATTACGTGGAGTGCATGTGGCTGATTCTGCAGCACGACACTCCGGAGGATTTTGTCATAGCTACCGGAGAATATCATACCGTACGTGATTTCACTACACTTGCCTTCAAGGAAACCGGTGTGGAACTACGTTGGGAAGGAGAAGGCGTGAATGAAAAGGGCATTGATACCAAAACCGGTAAAGTGCTGGTGGAAGTGGATCCCAAATACTTCCGTCCTGCCGAAGTGGAACAACTGCTGGGTGACCCGACCAAAGCCAAGACACTGCTGGGTTGGAATCCACGCAAGACTTCTTTTGAAGAACTGGTGAAAATCATGGTGACACATGACATGGCATTTGTGAAGAAGCTCTATATGAGAGCACAAATGGATGGTGAAAACACTTCCCAGACATGCTGAAAACGAAAATGAGAAAATGGTGCCTGCTCCTACTGCTGCTTGGTTGCAGCATGGGAGTGCAGGCCCAATATTCCATGGGCAACACCGGACTGCTGAACATCCCGACAGCAGATATGCAGGAGACCGGTACTTTTATGGGGGGCGGCAATTATCTTCCGAACGGCATGACACCGTTTAACTTCAACACTGGAAATTATTTCGTTAACATCACATTCTTATCCTTCCTGGAATTGAGTTATCGGTGTACGCTACAAAAAGCTAAACGTTACGATGGGAAAGAAGGATATTTCCATCAGGATCGATCTATGACTGCACGTGTACGTCCACTTAAAGAAGGTAAATTTCATCCAAGCTTATTACTTGGTGTAGATGATCCTTTCAAAAATACGGGAATAAACTATTTTGCTACTGTATATGGTGCATTAACTAAAGGGTTCTCTATTGCAAAAGGAGATAGGCTTGCACTGACTGCCGGTTACTATTTCCCACTGAACGACCATAGCATAAAGGATGGTCCCTTCGGAGGCATCAGCTACTCCCCTGCTTTCTGCCGGGAAATGACTGTCATGGCCGAATATGATTCGGAAGGTTTCAATGTGGGAGCCGCCGCCAGATTATGGAGGCATCTCTCCATCCATGTGTTTACCAGAGAATTCAACAGCATATCGGGAGGAATACGGTATGAATGCAGGTTGTTGCACTAAGAGAGAGATAAGGGATGAAGGATTAGGGATTGGAGAGTAGGATGAAAAACAAGAGAAAAAGCGGTTTGAAGTGGATACTGGCAGTATGGTTCTGTAGTATTTCTGCAACGGTGGATGCCCAAGTGACAGAGAGCTTGAAAGCTATCGGAATGGAAAACATCCGATGTGCACAGACACCGGGAATGACCACTGTAAGTTTTGAGAACAACGTATATAGAAGTACCTACACCGGAGTGGGCAAAGCCATAGATACCTGCTTGAGAAGCAAGACGAAGGGCGATTTGCAATTGGTGGTACTGGAAAACCGGATTCCCAGGCTTTGCATCAATCTGCCGGATACATTGACGGAAGCATACAGAAACGGGGAAATCAACCTGACACAAGTATATCAGCAAATGGGGATTACAGTAGATACGGATCCTGCCATGAAGGCATTGAAAAATGCCGGTCAGGAAGAAGTGCCGTCTGCCTGGAAGGTGGATTTGGTGATATACCCCGATTTGTTTTTGGAGAACAATACGTTTGACGAACTGTATACATATGCCATCAACCTGAATCCGGCAGTGGAAATGGCTCTATGGAAAGGTGGGAAAATGACCGCACAAGTGATACTGCCCGTAGCCACCAATCTGAGTGGAGAGATGAAACGGATAAGACCGGGAATCATAGCTCTATCGCAGGATGTACGCTTCAGGCACAACATCTTCGGGAAAATGACGGTGGGTAACTTCACCAACAACAGATATGGTGCACAACTGGAAATAAAATACCGCACCAACAACGGACGCTGGGAACTGGGCGGAACGGCAGGCTCCACCGGTTTCTCCGCCATCACCCGGGAAGACGGCTGGTATATAGGCAGAAAACAGCGTATCAATGCCTCACTGAATGCTTCGTACTACGAACCACGCCTCAACTTGCAGTTCGACTTGAAAGCAGGAAGATATATTTACGGTGATTATGGAGTGAGAGGAGACTGTACGCGGCACTTCGGAGAGTATGCCATCGGCTTGTATGCCCTTTGTACAGACGGAGAGATAAACGGAGGATTTCATTTTGCCATCCCCCTGCCGGGAAAGAAATGGAGTAGAAAAGGATTCTTCAGAGTAAAGCCGGCTGACTACTTTGCATGGGCATACGGCATGGTGGCAGATGGAGAGTACATAGAAAAACAACTGGGCAAAAGTTACAGTACACGCCCTAACGAAAACCGGAGCAGCAACTTCTACCAGCCGGACTATATACGCTATTTCCTCATAAAGGAGCAACAAAAGGAAAAATCGGAATAAGTATAATTTAAACAGATTAGTTTTATCAAATGACGAAAATTATGAAAAAGAAAAGTTTATTTTTAGGAGGTGCATTGATGTTTGCAATGACCTTCAGCACAACAGTCCTTACATCTTGCCACGATGACGACAAGAAGTATGAAGAAGTGGAAGACCCGCTAAGAAGTCAAACAGCCTACTACATTGCAGGTACCATTACCGATGCCAACGGTCCATTGTCAGGAGCCACCGTTAAAAGCGGCGAATACTCTGCCACAACCGATGCAAAAGGCGTATACTCACTGACTGTGAACAAAACCGGCATCTACACGCTCACTGTAACAGCTGAAGGACATGATGACTACGAGGCCACAGCAGAATTTACAGACGGAACAGCCAACCACAGCTTGATGGTGGTAAATGTAAAAATGTCAACAACCATAGAATTCGGCGAGATGCAGGAGGCTGACGGAAGCACCATTGAGGCTCCGAAAATAGAAAATCCGGAAAAGGAGAATGCCGCCACCATCAACATACCCACCGGAGGTACGGAAGAAAACACCAAGATTGCAGCCGTCGTGTTTGAAGAGGCACGTGAGGCCAATCCGGCAACTTCCACACAACCGGAAGCATCAAAGGCTTCTGTAAATAACGTAGCCATCAAGACAGAGCCGGCTGACGCTGTTGCCAAGGAAGATATCATCATTGCCATTCCCAATCCGTCGACTGATGCCAACCTGGGCTATTTTGATCCGGAAAACATGGAAGTGGAATCCAGCGAGGCGCCTGCAACCAGAGCCGCTGCTAAAACCGTAGGATTCAACAATAACAATTACATCATTACCATTCCGCAAGGCGAGAAGATAGCCGGCAAATATTCACCTAGAGTGAAATTTACCAAACAAGCTGCCGCCAGTGTAGCAGACGGCTACAACGAAGTGAATGGAAAAGCCGAGGTAATCAAGATTGAGAACAGAGATTACGATGCACTGGAAAACATCATCCTGACCCTTAAAATCAAGAACGGATGGGACTATACCGTTTCTCCGGCTGAAGCGCTGAAAGCTGCAGGAGCATCCGATGCACTGGCCACATACATCAACAACTACATTGAAACTGAAGAGGGAGGTACGAACGGTTCTTATGAAATTGAACAAAAGCTGACTGCAAGTGTCAGTGGCAACCATGTACTGCTGTATGGCAGCAAGCGTATGGTACGCGTGAAAACATATACCTTTAAAGTAGTGGTAGGCAACCAGAGCAAAGACGTAAAAGTAGAGTTGAAAAGCTACACGGGACATCAGGAAGAATATTCAAACAATCCGGTCAGCCAGCACTCAGGCGGCACCACAGGCGGTCAAGGATAATTTTCTCCACAGTCTGAAACCAATAAAAGCTATTCATTTATGACCATAGCCGTTGATTTTGACGGTACCATTGTAGAACACCGCTATCCCCAGATAGGAGAAGAAATTCCCTTTGCCACCGCTACGCTGAAGATGCTGATAAACGAGCGTCACCGGCTGATTTTATGGTCGGTACGTGAAGGGAAGCTCCTGGAGGAAGCTGTGGAATGGTGCAGGGAACGGGGTGTGGAATTCTATGCCGTCAACCGGGACTATCCGGAAGAAGACATCGCACACACCGGTTTTTCACGCAAAGTAAAAGCCGATCTCTTTATCGATGACCGCAACCTAGGTGGACTGCCTGACTGGGGAAGCATCTACCGCATGATACATGACGGAGTGACCTACGAAGAACTGTTCCGCGAAAACAGTGAACCGGTCCGGCAGAAAAAGAAGGGCTTTTGGGCACGTTTGAAAAAATAATATCCGAATGAGATTTTTGACTTATGTCAATTCATAACCCGCAAAAACCTTCTAATTTTGTACTCGAAATAGAGAAAGATTAGTTTTTATAAGAGTAAAGAGATTAGTTTTTAGGGTGCACTAAAAAAATAGGCAATATCCACAACGGTTATTGCCTATTTTTATATATAGCCGGAAGCCAAGTACATCAATACAGACTTCCCAGGCCGACTTCCGTAAAGAGTTTCGCCAACTTTTCCACCACCGGTTTCATATAACGTTCTCCTTTCTCGGCAGAAGCTTTTTTGGGGTTCCCTACCCCGCTGTCGACTGTAGCCTTATCCCAATGGCGGGGAGCCCAGCCCACCTTTTCATTCAGGGAAGGAATAGCAAACGGTCGGGATTCTCCGTCACCGGCCTCAGCCAGATTCACCAGCTCGGGATGGTAATGCATCATGACGGAAGTCTCAGACTCGCCGGCATGGTCGTCGACAACAGCCTCAAAGTAGTCTTTGGGAGGGACGATGCTGAACCAGTCGGCAGCGATAATCAGAAAATCGGGATACACAAACGCCAGGTCACGAATCATTCCCTTGAAGTTGTTGCCGCCATGACCGCTGAGAATAATCAGCTTGCGCATGCCTTGTGCATAGAGGGAGGCAACTATGTCTTCCAGAATGGCCTGCTGGGTGGAATAGCGGGTATGGATGCAGAACGGAAGTTCGCGCTGCCCCGGATTGTGTGCACCGAAAGGTACGGGAGGCATCACCATGCAACGTACACCGGAATTCTGCAAAGCCAGTGCAGCCGCATCTACGGCAATATCATGCGGCAGAATACAATCAGTGAGATAAGGCAGATGCAGATTATGGGGCTCCGTAGCTCCCCAAGGTAGGATGACAACGTCATACTTCACTCCTTTCACCTTTCCATAGCAGGAAACAGTAAGGTCAATTTCTCTTTTTTCCATGATAGTTTATTTTGGGGGTAAATCTTTACCGCAAAAATAAACATTATTCCGTCACATTGAACCTATTGCCGGCGATATTCTTTAGGTGACATACCGGTGTGATGCTTGAAATACTTGCCAAAGAACGACTGGTTGGCAAAGTGCAGCTCGTCCGCAATTTCCTGAATGCTCAGCTCGGAAGACTTCAACAAGGCTTTGGCTTCCAAAACGACGAGACTGTCAATCCATTCGCCTGCCGTCTTTCCGCTGATTTCCTTCACTACGGTGGAAAGGTGCTTGGCGGTGAGGAACATCTTATCGGCATAATAGGACACACTTCGCTCTTCCTTATAGGACTCTGAAACGGCACGGATAAAGCGTTCGAACAAGTCTTCCTTCCTGCTTTTGGGTATGCGCTCCTGAACGGCATGCCCTTGATAGATGTTGTATATCTCATAGAACAGTGCCAGCAGCAATCCCTGGGTGATTTCCTTACGGAAAGGATTGTCCTTCAGCTTCACCTTGCTCCAGAGGAAAGAGTGATACTCCTGGAATGATTGGGATTCCTCCGGAGTGATGTGGACGAAAGGCCGTTCCTTAATCATGAAGAACATGGGGAAAAGCTGTTGCATGGTGGGTATCACCATATCCATAAAATCTTTTGAGACGGCAATGAAAAGTCCGGCAAAGTCATCGGAGCGTTCTCCTTGCAGAACAATCTGGTCGGGAAGGATAATACCCAACATACCTTCCCGCATTTCACATTGCTGCAAGTTGAGTTCCAGTTTGCACCACCCTTTCAGGCAGACAGTCAGGCAAGCAGCATTCAAACGGGTGGGATAAGAGCTCAAAGACATGTCCTTGATGTCATCAAAAATAGCAAAATCATTGCCGATGAAATCGATCATCGGCAAATGATGTATCTGGGAAATATCTACATTTCGTATTCTCTTAGTATCCATGGTTTTTGTGCTTTGGCGACAAATGTAGGACTATTTTGCGGAATTTAGCTCTAAAAATCCTTAAATGGAAACTTTTAGTTCATTATCTTGAAGCCGACAAAGAAGGTTCTCGGCTGCGTAGGTCCGTAGAAATAGCCCGCATCGCGGAATTCCCCTTTATCCAGGTCTTTCTGGAAACTGTTGAAGATATTCTGTACACCCGTATTCAACTGAAGCTTGATATGGTCGTGAAGCACAAAGGTGTAGTTCAGCTTCACATTCAGGTCCAGGAATTGGGGGGTATGCTCCATGCGGTCCGAGGTGATATTGCAGAAGGCACCCTCGGGAGCATCTTCCGGTGCGTAGTGCGGCACAATCATCTTTCCCGTATAAGTGCCGGAAAGGGAGAAGTCGAAATTCTTCACCGGTGCCGAGGAGAAAGTGAAGTACCCGTAATAGTCCGGTGTACGGGGCATGCGCTTGGTGGTAAGGTCTTTGCCGTCCACCTTTGTCCAGGCTTCTTCATGGGTGTAGCGGCTGCGCTGCGCCGTGAAGCCGAGCTGGAACTGCGCCTCCTTGCCGTGGGCAATCTTCGCATCCAGATTGGCACCGTATACGCGTGCGCCGTTTCCGTTGCGGCGCTCCTTGATGACATCCCCTACTTCGTTCTTGCCGATATCTTCGAGCACAAAGACGTGGCGCAGGTCTGTATAGAAACCCTCCACCAGGATATTTGCCTGCCAGTGACCCAGATGGGCGGTCCAGTCCACCGAACCGCTGTAACTGTTGGAGCGTTCTTCACTCAGGTTATCGGCGAGTTTGATTTGGACTCCCTTGCCGCCTACTGCCGTCACGTGCAAGTCCTCATCGTATGCCTGCGGAGCGCGGAAACCGGTAGAGTAAGTCAAGCGTGCCTGAAAATCATCTGCCGGCTTGTAGAGCAGGTTGACGCGGGGGCTGAAAATAAGCTTGTCTATCAGGTTGTGTTTGTCCAGGCGGGCGCCGACCAGCATGGTCAGTACGTTCATCTTCCACTCATTCTGCACGAAGGCGCTGGCAATGCGGACATCCTGCTCCATGTCACGATGATAGCCGGTCATGATGTCGTGCAGGGAGTTGTTCTGATATTCCAGTCCGCCGGTGAAGGTGGCGGGGGCAAAGAAGCAGTTGTCCATATTGCCCACATACATGCCGCCGGCAACCCAGGTCAGGTCTTTCGTCTTGCCGTAGGCATTCATGTTCTTTTGGGCACCATAGTAGCTGTTGCGGTCGGTGTGCTGGATGGAGGTGTAAGCCGAAATCTTATGCTTGTACTCTTTCCAGAACAAATCATAACTCACGCCTCCGCTATTGATGATATGCTTGGTCTGCTCGGTGATGTCCGTCTCGTGCGGCTGCAAATCGAATTTGTTGCCTCCGCGACGAAGTTCGTTGGTGGTATGGTATTCCAGATTGATGCGGCTGAAATGCGTAGGACGGTAATAGGCGCGGAAGCCGAAAGTATTCATGTTCAGCTTGCCCAGCTCGGAAAAGCCATCGCCATCGCGGTCGTAGGGGTTGCGGTTGCGGTAACTCTCATAAAAGGCAATGCCGTAAGAGTTATCTTTGGCAACCAGCGACACATTGCCACCCATATATTGCTCCCAGGACTTGCCGTCCATATTGGAGAACATGCTCGATACCTGAAAGGAATTGTTGATGGGGTCTTTGGTTATAATATTGATAGTTCCTCCCACAGCATTGGCGCCAAACAAGGCAGAGCCTCCGCCACGCACCACTTCTACCCGTTCAATCATGTTCACGGGGATTTGCTCCAATCCGTACACACCGCTCAATGCACTGATGATGGGACGGCTGTTTATCAATATCTGCGAATACGGACCTTCCAAGCCATTGATGCGCACCTGGGGGAAACCACAGTTCTGGCAGTTATTCTCCACACGCAAGCCCGACTGGTAGTTCAGTGTCTTGGCAAGGTCGGTGGAGTTGACCATCTCGAACAATTTGGTACTCATCACATTTACGACTACCGGAGCTGCCTTGCGGCTTACCTCGTTGCGGTTGGCGGATACCACCACTTCATCGGTCATGAAACTCTCCTCTTCCATCGGGAAATGTATGACAGCAGTGAAGTCCTTGCTCACCGTCACTTCCTTCTCTTGGGTCTTGTAGCCCACTGCCGACACACGGAGCTTGTATTTTCCCGCCGGAAGCTTGCGGAACTCAAATTGTCCTTCTTCATTGGAAACCGTTCCCTGACCGCTGCCGATAATCAAAACCGTGGCATACGGTATATTTTCCTCCGTACCTTTCACTATCACATGGCCGGAAATCATATTGCCTTCTTTTATAGGATTTACGGCAAAAGCTACGCTGGCACTTACCACTGCAAGTACCAACGCCAAAATGTATTGTTTCATCAAATTAGCGCTCTAAATAAAAAAAATAATTCAAGTCTGAAAAAAGATAATCATCCGAGATGCCGCACTTCGTTCACTGAAATGCCAGACATTCGAGACTAAAAAGCCTGGTATCTACATACAAAAAATCC
>NZ_JBCNZM010000024.1:40087-46514 GCF_040227615.1 Bacteroides sp. RTP31139st1_H2_RTP31139_211217
TTTTTAAACCTAATGACTATGAAAAAAGAGCGGGAGGAGCGCGAAGGGAAAGGGTACGTATAACTTCCCCCTTAACAGTAGGCGTTGCCGGTTTGGCTCTGAGCATGGCCAGCAAAGGACGCATCGGGTGCTGAACCTCATACACATCCGCCCCGGAAGAGCAGAATGCCGACAAATGCCCGATGACCAGCAGGGAAGTCTGGGAGTGAGAATGTGTGCCATGAAAAGGGTGCGAGTGCGTTATCAGCACCCCATTCACATAATGGACGTGAGTGAACGCGGTGATGCTTGCCTGGTACATGATAAACAGTACCAGCAAGCTCAATGCGCCTATAATTTTTTTCTTCTGCTTCACGTCCAAAAACTTATACTATAGATTCTGAGCCGCAAAGATAGTGAATTATTCTTTAACTTTGCCAAACAAGAACTCATAATCACGCTTGGAAGCCGGAGCCGCCCATTCTTCGGGAATGAACTTCCACTGATTCAGCGCACGCGGTTCAATCACCTTCTTTCGCTCGATGTACTGCATCAGATAATAGCGTAAGTCCTTATCCGTAGAGTGGATGATGCGCTCCTTCAATTCATCCTGCGAGATGCCGGAACCCTTTGTCAGCAATTCGCCACCACCGTTTCCACGATAAGAATTCACCGCTACCTTATACATTTTATCCATATTGAACGGGGTACCGTCTGCCATGCTGAGAATGGTTACCTTCTCGCCATCCGGCTTGGTCACATCCACCGTGTAGATAATACCCGCCGCAGAATCGAAGTTGAAGCTGAAATTCTTGAATGAGGCCCTATCCGTAGCACCTTCGCGGCGCTTCTCACGGAAGAGAAGGATATGGTCGTCCGGAGACTTCATCCGATTGGTCCACAAATCATACGACATCTCCAAGGCATCGCGTATCTCCTTTCCCGTCAGACGCATGGTGTAAAGCATATTTTCGTACTTATACAGATTGAACATATCGTTCACAAAAATGTCTCCTTTACGGATTTCCGTATCATAGGACAAAGGAGCCGCAAAAGAAATATCCGCTCCGCTGATTGCCAACTGCAACTCATGAATAAGGTCTATAAAAGCGGAAGAGCCGAAATAGGCAGGACGTGTGGAGATGGTCTCGGTAAAGGAACCTATCTTCTTGGAAACAAAATTCTGCACAGCTTCATTTTCGGGGGCAAAGCGTTGCATGAACTCTTCGCTGACGCCGTAGTCTTGCGTATCGGACAGTATGCCGTCTATCTTCTTGTCTATAACTTTACCATCACGCAGTTTCAAGGTTATATCCACATTACTCACAACGACACCGTTGCTGGCAGGGTCCATCACCAGTACCGAGTCACCGGCTATGTTGCACACCCTCTTGCATTCGCGCGCATGGTCGTGCCCCATCAGGACAATATCGAATCCCGGCACGTTGCACGCCACTTCCACCGAAGCGTTTTCGCGATACTTGCCTCCCATCAGCTGGGCATCCTGGCCGGCATGGAACATACCGATAACCAAATCAGGCTTTTCCTGCTCACGGATAATCTTCATCCATTTGCGGGCAGTCTCCTCCATATCGTCGAAACGCAGCCCTTTCCACAGATTCTCTGAAAGCCATACGGGGATGGCAGGAGTTATCATACCGAGAACCACAATTTTCACTCCGTCACGTTCCAGCACCTCATAGGGTTTGAAATGGGTTTCTCCGGTAGCAGTATCCACAATATTGGCACCCAATATCGGAAAACGGCAGTCACCTGCCCAACGGTCGAAAACGGTACGGCCGGTCTCTACGTCATGGTTACCCATATTACCGGCATTATACCCCATGAAATTCATCATCTCCGCTGCCAGATGAGGGGCAACGGTATCTATGTAATTATAATAATAGGCTGTGGGCTGTCCCTGCAGAATGTCGCCATTGTCCAAAAGAATCAGGTTTTCGCCATAAACCTCACGTTCCTTTTGCACCAAAGCATGCACACGTGCCAGACTGCCGGTTGCCTCCCGGCGGCGTATAAAGTCGTAGGGATAGTAGTTGCCGTGTATATCACTGGTCTGTACGACTTTCAGTTTCACCTCTCTTTCCTGCGCAGGCAGTATGCTTGTCAGGACAAAAATCCAGATAAAAAAACAACTAAATCTTTTCATTATATATCCTTATTTCTTGTCGGTTCTTATAAGTTCATAGGGTGGGTAAACATAAACCGCGCTCCATCCGTATAGGCAGGATCTATCCAAATCTCGCCGCCCCACTTCTCAACGGTCAGCTTACAGATGGACAGGCCCAAGCCGGTTCCCTGCACATATTCGTTCAGCTTCTCGAAACGTTCGAACACCCGTTTCTGTTTGTCCAAAGGAATGCCGCAACCGGTGTCGGTCACCGAAAATACTGCTACATTCCCTGCTGTATCCAGTTCCAGCTTCAAGGTTATCGTGCCTTCTTTTGTAAACTTGTCCGCATTGGAAAGCAGATTTATCACAACCTGCTGTAAACGCTGCACATCCGTCCGCATCTCCACTACCTCACGTTCACACTCAAATAAGAATTGATTGGTCGACCTGCGTGCCTGGGCCACGGAAGCTACTACCTGCTGGCATATCTGCACTACATTGCAGCTCTCCAAAGAAAGGATGACGCGGTCGGCCTCCAAACGGGACACATCCAATATGTCATTGATTAGCCGAAGCAGCAAATCAGAGTTGGTCCTGATAATCTCGAAATAGCCACGCTGTTCTTCTTCCGAGGCTCCTCCGGCAGACAGCACGTCCGAGAAGCCCACAATCGCATTCAATGGAGTACGGATTTCGTGGCTCATATTGGCAAGGAAAGCACTCTTCAGGCGGCTGGATTCTTCGGCACGGTCCTTTGCTTCGCGCAAGGCACCTTCGGATACCTCCAGTTCATCCTTCAACTTCTTTGTATGATAATAAAAATAAAGGGAAACGAACAAACCGCCCAACAGCACCAACAGAACAACACCGACAAACCAGATATGATACTTGTACTGCTCGTAGAAAGAAGGGGTTACGTTCAGCATCTTTACCGGTTCCGGAAGGCCGGCGATATTCAGTTTCTTTTCCTTCACAAGTTTGCCGTCCAGTATGGTCTCATTCGGAATGATTTCCATATGGGTCTCACTATCCTGAGGGGTGGTCAGCAGGCGGTAGGACTGTCTTGCCATCTCCTTGCCCAAAGCACGGTAGGCAGGAACGACACCTGCCACAGCCCAATATCCCAAGCCTACGGAACTGAGCGAGAAAGTGGGCAAAGTGGGAGCTGCTTCCATCATGGCGTAGGTTGCATTCCGCATGAAGTAACCATCGTTCATGTCCACACGCCATGTCCCCATCAATATAGCTGTATTTTCCGGTAACTCATGCAATCTGTCACAAATGGTATATATGGTATGGACGCGTCCGTCCAGCAGAATCAGGTTGAGTTCCGGAAACTTCTGCATCTCCTTCACTACATAGGCTTGCATGGCAACGCCGCCATAACTGTTGTCTGAGACAAAAGCGATATTCTTGGTGCCGGGATACATCTGCTTTATCATATTGATGTTGGCCTCCACATCATACTCATAAACGAAGCCAGCCTTGATAGGCGAACTGGGGAAATCCGTGAAGAAGTCGACGGATTCGGGCATCCAGGTCTTTAAGTCGACCGTATCGCCCGGCAACAATATGGCGTTACGGCTGGACAATGCACTTACGACCGGAGTATTGCCGCGTATAGAGTCGGGCAGAGAAAGATAGGCAGCCCAAGCCTCCTGCCCAATAAGGACGGTCAGCGCCGGACTGTTATCGCCCTGGTATTTGGACAATAGCTCCACCATCCTCCGTTCCCAAAGGGGAGATTCGGAGAAGCTTTTGCAGTTCATGTTTTCCAATGCGATGGTGTTTGTCCCGCCCAGGCGTTGGAACTCCTCCATAAAGTCTGAGATGTTGCCGGAAGTACGGCCAGCATCCGGGTTATAGGAACTGATAATCAGTATCGGATGCTCCCCCGTAATAGAGAACACTGGTAACAGACAGCAGAATAATGCTATGATACATGACGATATGGTACGAAACACATCAGTCATGAAGGTCATAGTCATTAATGCCATAAAGTATGGCGTAGGACTTTGCTAAATTTGCTTTTTCAAATTTAGCCATAAATGTGGTGTCACTCTCGGCATTGGTATCACGATGTTTTGCTTCGTTAAAGTCATAAATATCCTTCAGGCCTACGGGAACGCCCTCCTCATCAAAGAAGATTGTCGCACAGCCCAAGGCATAATCAAATTCATCATTCTCATAGAAAGAAATGGTTTGGGAATAATAGACCTTTCCTTTAATGATTACCTTCTGTGGGCCATGAAACAGCTTCTCGCTTGCCGCACGCGAGGCAACAGCCGCTTTCGCAATCCGCTCAAAGACTTCTGACGACACGGTCATAGTTTGACCTTTTTTTGTAAAATACCAAAGCAGGCATTGTTTTTCAAAATCGCTATTCACTTTTGCCATGAAATGCTTCAATACCTCCTCAAGGTTTTTGCCGAAATGTGTTTGAGCCTCATTTTCGGCTGCTTTCACTAACGTATTGATAAATGTAGTGAGCATTTTATCTAAAATCGATTGACCTTTAGCTTCTTCCATATTATTGTTTATTAGTTCGTTATAGTTGACAAACTTCGCAATAATAAATGATTTTTCCAAGAATATGGGGTTTATTTTCGTACGACGATTGTTTTTCGTACTTTTGGCATCCATTATAAAAAGAGAGAACCGATGATACAACATTTCCACCGCATGATATCTGCCGCCCTCGGCATATCAGAGAAACAAATAGTACAGACCCTCGGATTGCTGAACGATGGTGCCACCATCCCCTTCATCAGCCGCTACCGAAAGGAAGTGACGGGAGGACTGGACGAAGTGCAGATTGAATCCATAAAGACCCACTATGAAAAGCTGAACGAAATCGCCAAACGTAAAGAAACCATCCTGAACACCATACAGGAACAAGGTAAACTGACCACCGAACTTCAGAAACGTATCGAGGAGACTTGGGACAATACCCTACTGGAGGACATCTACCTCCCCTACAAGCCCAAACGGAAAACACGTGCCGAAGCAGCCCGTCAAAAAGGACTGGAACCCCTCGCCACCCTGCTGATGCTGCAACGTGAGCCTCATCCGGAGGAACGCGCCGCCAATTACGTGAAAGGAGACGTGAAGAACGTGGAAGATGCACTGAAAGGTGCCCGTGACAGCATAGCCGAGCATGTTAGCGAAGACGAACGTGCCCGAAACAGCGTGCGCAACGCATTTGCCCGCCAAGGCACACTGACCGCCAAGGTGGTGAAAGGCAAAGAAGAGGAAGCGACCAAATACCGCGACTACTTCGATTGCTCCGAATCGTTGAAGCGATGCAGCTCCCACCGCCTGCTCGCCATCCGGCGTGCCGAAGCGGAAGGCCTGCTGAAAGTCAGCATCAGCCCAGACGATGAGGAGTGCGTGGAACGGCTGGAACGCCAATTCGTGCGGAGCAACAACCCCTGCGGACAGCAAGTGGCGGAAGCCGTGCAGGATTCCTACAAACGCCTATTGAAGCCATCCATAGAGACGGAATTCGCCACGCAAAGTAAGGAACGTGCTGATGAGGAAGCCATCAAGGTATTTGCCGAAAACCTCCGTCAGTTGTTGCTGGCTTCACCACTGGGGCAAAAGCGTGTGATGGGTATAGACCCCGGATTTCGTACGGGTTGTAAAGTTGTGTGCCTCGATGCACAAGGAAATCTGCTCCACAATGAGAACATCTACCCCCACCCTCCGGTCAGCAAGCAGAAAGAGGCATTTGCCAAGCTGCAAATGATGATAGAGTCTTATAAGATAGATGCCGTAGCCATAGGTAACGGAACTGCCAGCCGCGAGACGGAGGAGTTCTTGAAACATCAGCGCTTCAACCGCGACATACAGATATTCATCGTCAGCGAGCAGGGAGCTTCCATCTATTCGGCCTCTAAAATTGCACGGGACGAGTTTCCCGACTACGACGTCACCGTACGCGGTGCTGTGTCCATAGGCAGACGACTGATGGACCCGCTGGCAGAGTTGGTAAAGATTGACCCGAAATCTATTGGTGTGGGGCAATACCAGCATGATGTGGACCAAACCAAGCTGAAAAAATCACTGGACCAGACCGTAGAAAACTGTGTAAACTTGGTAGGTGTCAACCTGAACACCGCAAGCAGCCATCTACTGACCTACATCTCGGGATTGGGTCCGCAACTGGCACAGAACATTGTGAACTATCGCGCCGAAAACGGTGCCTTCACCTCGCGCAAGGAACTGATGAAAGTACCTCGTATGGGTGCCAAGGCGTTTGAGCAATGTGCCGGCTTCCTACGCATTCCGCAGGCAAAGAATCCGCTGGACAATACT